>DATKAU010000227.1:0-5154 GCA_035514655.1 Anaerolineales bacterium | reverse complement strand
CAGGGAAGGCTTCAAACCGAGATCACCTTCACACCCACCTCGATCGCCACCGAAACCCGGACCCCCGTGCCCTTACCCTCATTCCCTCCGACGAGTACCGGCTTCGTAATTCCCTCATGGACCCCTTCGAGGGGACCCAACACATCCACGCCTGTCCCGGCTCCGACACAAACAAACAGTCCCGTACCGCCTACATCGATACCGACACGGACCTTCACCCCAACATCCACTCCAACTCCGACAGAAACACCATCAGCCCCGATTACTTGTCCATCACTGAGCGCCCTGACGAACCCCAACCCAAATGAAATCGGAATGGATATCACCAACAGCAGTGGCGGCCCGGTTACCATTAATAGATTTTTCGCCGATTGGGTGAAATTGCCCACCTCCCAGAAGCTCGACAGGCTAATCCTTGGCGGCAACCCAGTCTGGAATATATCGGATGTCACGCCTCCGAGCGACATTCCTTCAGAGGGTAATTTTATGGGAGGCGCAAACCTTACGATCCCCGATGCAACAACCCTAAACTTCGTGGTTCAATTCCAGGATAATTTGCAGCCAACCGGTTATGAAATACACATTTTCTTCGACATTGGGTGTCAGGTGATCGGAACACAATAACAGTAAACGAAGAATCAGAATCATGACAACCCATCATGCGCATCCGTCGTTGGACATCCTTGTGACCGGAGCGCTTTTTCGCCAATACAAACTTCTGGAGCGCATCGGGGTGGGGGGACAGGGTGTCGTCTGGTCTGTGTTGGAACCGGGTCAAAAACGAATCCTTGCGATAAAGTTCAGCGAAATCCCTGATGGGGATCAGGCTTGGGCGGAGGATGCCAGGGCTGATCAGCAGCTCAACAGGCTGATCGAGCTTCAGCACCCTCATATTCTCCCGTTTCTGGATTACGGATTCGATAACAATCTTCGGTTCACAATTTCACCCTATGTCCCCGGCCACACACTGGCTCACAAGACCAGGATGGCCAACCTGCCGTTTAATGAAATCCTGAGATACGGGTTGGAGGTAGCCTCCGCGCTGGATTATCTTCACCAGGAAGGCATCATCCACCGCGACCTCAAGACTTCCAATATCCTCCTGGATATGAGCGGACACGCTTATCTGGCGGATTTCGGACTCGCCCGCGTCATCACATCGTCCACGCTGGCTTTTCACACCGGGCATGGTACCCCGCCCTACGCGTCTCCGGAACAAATCCAGGCAAGGCAGATTACGCCAAGATCCGATATCTTCAGTTTTGGTATTCTTCTGTACGAAATGTTCACAGGACACCTGCCGTGGAACGGGAAAAAACAGCTGGGCATGGAACAGACCCATTCCCGGCAGGAAATTCCCGACCCGCGCGAAGACAACGAAAGACTGCCTCCCCTGACGGTGGAGGTATTGCGCCGCGCGACATCAGCCGATCCACAACTGCGGCCGCCCTCGGCTGGCGAGGTCATGAGGCTGCTCCTCGGCGTGTTCAAAGTATCGTCCAGCAATCTCCCGGGATGGACATCACCCAAAGGCACACAAAACAGGGATGTTGATGAATTGCTTCAACAGGGATTGGCCCAGTGGAAATCCACCAACGGATTGTATAACCTGGGACTGACAAATTTCGTCCTGGTCGATTTTGAGCGCGAGAAGATCAACACCAATGCCACGCGCCGCTTTATGCTATCCCAGGCGTTGACGTATGGGTATCACGATGACGAATGGTGGTCCATCGTGGGGAACCCGCGCGAAAGGATCGCGGTTTCATCGGAAGTACTGGGGAAAAAGAATGAGGCGATTACAGGGCGGGTCGTGAGCCGCCTGATGGGTGACAGGGCGATCCAGGCGCTTCCAGACGCACTGACTGAAACCATGACATCAGCCCTGCTGGAAACTGGGACAAAAACTGGAAATGCGCTTCTTCGAAAGCAAATCTTCGATGGGATGCGCGCTCTGGCAAAGCCGGGACAGGCATGGACCGACTCAGACTCTGACACGGAACAATTGCGGAAGTTGGGTTCCCTGGCGCTGGAAGACTCGGAGGGTGGGGACTCAGCGGCGGAACTGATCGGACACCTTCACTCCCCCACAGCTGTACAGGTCGTCCTCGATCAAAGTGACGATGACAGAAAACATGACACCTTGTTGTTGATCCAGCGGGAGGCTGGAGGCCTTCCGCCCATCGTACCCGGCAGCATTCGGTTCAGGCTTTTCGTCGAATCGTTCATGCACCGGTTGATCCAGCAGCCGATTAATCTTTTCGGTGCGTACGCAATGGCTTTCCTCGGCGCGGCATCGGGCATCGGCATCCAGGTATATGCGACGTATCGCCTTCCGGAATTTTTCGATGTGGCACGGATTACCACTGCCATTGAACAGGGGCTGATTATCGGTTCCATGTTTGGGCTGGGCATATTTATTTCCAGAATCGTCATGGAGCGGTTTCAAACGCCCGCCACCTTCCTTCGCATCGTTTTAGGAACAATCACAGGAGGCCTGGTGATAAACCTGTCCCTGTTTATCTTCCATGTGCTCTTCCTCAACACACCGCCTACAGGATTGTTGATCACAGCCGGGTCGGCGTTCATCGCACTCGCGTTCTCAGTCAGCAGCCTCTTTAATTCGCGGCTGGTAAAAACAGGCTTATCCATACTTTCGATTCTCACAGCCATCCTGGGTACATGGATAATTCACATTACCTTTTCCGCCTCCCCTGTGGACCTGACCCCCATGTTCAGGTATGACTATGCGTGGCCTCCCAGCCAAATCCTCTTTACAGCAACCAGCGCCTCGATCTTAATGGGAGCTCTCAGCCAGTTCGTCAATCTTTCGATCAAGAACGACTAATTCACAACAAATTTACGGCAGCCGATAGCGTTTCGGGAACCGGATCGGTTTTGAAACCGGCAGATAATCAAAACAGCGGGACGCAACTGGTTGCGTCCCGCTGTTTTGATTCAATTCGTAATTATGGCAAATCCACGCAGGTGCCGCTGTTCGGCTGAATGGAGTGGTTGCCATTTGCCACGAGTGCACAAATTTGCGTTGCAGCAGAGGGTCTTTCTGATAAGGATAATCCCGTATAGGGGCTGGGACCGCCGTACAGATCCCATGGACCTGAACCGGGAGAGCCCGCATTTTGTGGTGACACCGTATTCCAGAAGAAATGGACATGCATACCGGGCAACTGCGGGGTATATTCGAAGGTTTCAAAATTTATCGCGTAGTTGTTTCCATCAATCGTGATCGAATTAATCCGCACGAAGGGGATGCCGGGCGGAACGCTTGGGGTTGCAGTTACGGCAGGTGTATCGGTGACGCTGAGTGTGGCAGTGGCTTCCGTCGCGACGACGAGAGGGATTTCGGTCGCGGGCAGGGTGTCTGTTGCAGCAAGAGGCGGCTCGGTGGGAGTCGATCCGCCACCGAAGAGTTGGTTGGCAATCAATGCACCTCCACCTACAACGCAGATCAACCCGATCACAACCACGGCGATGATCGGCAGAGCCAATCCGGTTTTGCGCGCTGGAGCAGAGGAAGTTTGAGGGGGCGCCGCAGGTGTCGAATATAGCGAACTCTGCGCGGGGCTTTCCACCACCGTGCCTTTGACGCCGGACGAACGAGGCGCGCTTTCCACCACCGTCCCGACATATGGCTTTTCGACAGTGGTCGATTTTCTAGCCGCATTCATGGTGGCGTCTTCCACCGCCGTCATGCTGGGCGAGCGCCCATGGATGTTTCTCAAGGCAGCCGCCATTTGCGCGGCGGTCTGGTACCGATCGTTCGGATCCTTCGCCAGCGATTTGTTGATCACCGCCACCAGCGAATCGGGAACATCGGGGTTGAGATTCTTCACGTTCGGCACAGGATCGTGCATGTGCATCATCATGAGAGTCATCGCCGAATCGGCTTCGAAGGGCGGGCGTCCGCCGACCATCTCATAAAGCGTCACGCCGAGCGAATAGATGTCGGTGCGGCGATCAGGCTGTTCGCCCTTGATCTGCTCCGGAGACATGTACATGGCGGTTCCCACCACGGCTCCGGTGGCGGTGTGACGCTGACTGCCGACGATCTTGGCAATGCCGAAATCCATCAGGATCGCCTGACCGAGCGTGTTGAGCATCAAGTTGGCTGGCTTGATGTCGCGGTGGACCATGCCGCGCTGGTGGGCGTAGTCCACCGAATCGCAGATGGCTGCCATGTACTCGGCGGCTTTCGCCGGGGAGAGTTTTCGTCCGCTGTCGTTCAACCGTTTGAGGTGATCCTGAAACGTCTCCCCCGGAACAAACTCGAGCACCATGTAATAGGTGTCATCGTCCTGGTTGAAATCGTGCACCTGGATGATGCCGGGATGACGCAGCTGCGCCACCGCCGCGGCTTCCTCCTCGAACCGCTTGACAAAGTCCTTGTCACTCGATAAATGCGCGTGGATGACCTTGACTGCCACCACCCGCTTCAAATTGGGATCGGTGGCTTTGTATACGGCGGACATCCCGCCCTGACCCAGCATCTCCTCGATCACATACCGGTTGCTGAGGGTTTTTCCGACCAGACCAGATGCCATTGCTGCTCCCAAAGATTAAAGAAAATTTCGTCCGAAACGGACGGTCGATTTCCGGCGATTGAATTTCAGCATCATAACACAAATTGGCGCACCGATCGCGCCCGTTAGTTGATCAAGAACAGCCACGCATTTTCGAATTGACAGGTGGCTTTCCTGCCTGCCCGGCTCAATGCCACCAACGCCGTAAAGCCGCGGTCGAATGTAGTATCCGCGTTGCGCAGGTTTTGCAGTCGCTGGTTGTAATCCGCCCGGACCTGTTGCGTGATGACATCGAATTCCGCCTTCTTCACTGCGTACTCCGCCATGGCTTGGGCGTTATTTGTGTCCGCCGGTCGTTCGGGTTCGGGTGGAAGAAACAATTGAGGCGGCGCGCTTGGGTCTATTTCCCCAATTAACGTGCCGTTGGTGTATATCCAGAATCTGTTTCCGCGCCCAACAACAGTCAGTTGATTCGTGGCATTGTTTTGCCAGTCGAAGGCTGGGTCGCGTCCGTAGGCATAAATATCCTGTCCGGTGACGATCTCCCCCTTCGCCACAGTCATGAATAGGAAATGTCCGCTTGCCACGCGTGATATGGTTGCCAGATAGGTAT
>DATKAU010000226.1:0-8480 GCA_035514655.1 Anaerolineales bacterium | reverse complement strand
CCAAAAAGCGGTTATTTTGTAGCCATGTTCGAAAATACCATTCCGCCTCAACGGGTTGAAACCGCCAAGACAGGGGCAGGTTAACTTCGCAGAAATGAGTATCTTGGAGCGCTAGATCATCATGCTGAGTTCCATCCCCCTGTTTGATATGCTAATAGCATAGCCGGAAGAATAAGCTTCATCCCACCAGCCTCACCCCTCCTCAGTAGATGATGAAGTCAAATGCGGCAATTGCGGAGTGTATCTGGATGAGCCGAACGAGATAGTGCAGGAACGCCCCAAGTTTCTCCCGAAGAGCAAGTTCAGGCTGAGATGACGTGGTTTCATCTTCTTGAAATCGGGCGCTCCCCAATCCCCTCATCTTTAGTAAAATTACTCCATGAAAATAGATCCCGCAGACTTGCGGCGTGTTGACGTCCTGGAAAACATACCGGACGAAGATTTGGTTTTGCTGGCTCAAAATGCCATTCCACGTTCCATTGAAGAAGATGAATTTTTCTTCTTTCAAGGCGATGAAGCCCTGTTCCTTTACATTTTGGTTTCTGGCAGGGTGAAGTTGCTGCAAACCAACCCCATGGGACAGCAAGTAAATATGCGAATAATCAATGAGTGGCAGTTGTTTGGAGCAATCGGGGCGGTCCGCCCAAAGGCAACGTACCCGGTTACAGCCCAGGCACTGGAATCCAGCACGGCACTGGCGATTGAGAGCCAATTTCTGAGCGGGATGATGTCCACCCGCCCCCAGCTCAGCATGGGTTTGATGCAGTTGATGACAAATTACGTCAGGGAAATGCAGGACCGTTATCGCGAATTGGCGACCGAACGCGTGGAGCGCCGCCTCGCACTGGCGATTCTCCGGCTGGCTTCACAGATCGGGATTAAATCCAACGCAGGCGTTGAACTCCCGCTTTCCCAGCAGGATATTGCAGAAGCGGCCGGGAGTACCATGTTTACGGTCAGCCGGACGTTATCGGAGTGGGAAAAGCGCGGGCTGGTTGAAACAGGCAGGGAACGAATCGTGATTCGCAATCCGCACGGGCTGGTACAGATTGCCGAAGGGGCGGAATCAGAATAAGCCTTCCTTCGGGAAGGTGATATCAACCAGACGCGCACCACAATGCGAGTTTTTGTTTTAACCCCGGGCATCCCTCATCTTCCAATTTTTTCCCTACTTGCGCTGCAGCAAGGAGGAGAATCCGCTTCCGGGGTAAGGTTGGGCTGTATGAGCAAAAAAGTTCAAATCCGGCTTGAATGGACGGTTGAGAAAACCCTCAAGAATCAGCCCGAAGCATCGTTCGTCTTCGTCCGGCTCCACACGCAATGCGTTGGGTGTTGGATGCAGAAGTTTTGCACCATTAAGGACGTGGCTGAAATCTACCAATTGGATTTGAACAAACTTTTGAACGATCTAAACCAAAACTCAATTGACCGTCCGGCTTTGTAACCGGGCAAGGAGAAACCATGGAAATATTCACATACCTTTGGAAATACATTGTTGAAGTGTTCGGGCTGTTCATCGCCTATGTCTTTGCGGCGATTTTTATCTTCCTGGTTCTGCGCCGCTTTCATTCGCGCAAGATCACCGCTGCATTGGTCGCCATTTTTATCGGGGTCTCTATCGCGTTTTATGTACCGCATGGCATGCCCACCGAGCTGGCCTACCCGCTTTCACTGCGCTCGTTCGGACCTAACGAAAGGCCAGACCTGCCCCTGCGAAACGTGTTTCACTTCTTCCAGAACTTCAATGATTTTGAGCGGATATCCAATATCGCCGCGGATCCGAACGACGTCCCGCCTGCCGTGGTCTACAATGATGAAGGCATTGTCGAGATCGAGGTCACCACGCGGGAGGTCATCGCCGAGATGGCAGACGGCACCACCTTCAACTACTGGATCTTCGATAACACCGTTCCGGGTCCGTTCATGCGCGTGATGGAAGGCGATACCGTGCGGCTGACTATTCACAACGATGAAACCAGCCTGCACCCCCATAATATCGATCTGCATGCTGTGACCGGTCCCGGCGGAGGCGCGGCGGCGACGATCGTGGCACCCGGCGAGAGCAAGACGATCACCTTCAAGGCGTTGAACGCCGGGTTGTTCATCTACCACTGCGCGTTTGGAAACCCCGGCCTGCACATGACCCATGGAATGTACGGGTTGATCCTCGTCGAACCGAAAGGTGGCCTCCCTCCCGTCGATAAGGAGTTTTACATCGTGCAGGGCGAGTTCTATAGTTCCGGCGCCATGGGCAGGGAAGGTCTGCAACTGTTCGACACACAAGACTACCTGGATGGCAAGCCGCAGTACATCGTCTTTAACGGAAAAACAGGCGCACTCATGGATAACATGACTGCAGAAGTCGGCGATACGGTACGCATGTATGTGGGCAACGGCGGTGTCAACCTCGTATCGAGCTTCCACGTCATCGGCGAAATTTTCGACCGTGTCTACCGTGAAGGCGATCTGGTGACCACGCCGGCGGAAGGTTTGCAAACTACATTGATCCCTGCCGGCGGTGCGGTCATGGTCGAATTTACCGTGGACTACCCCGGAAACTTCGTCCTTGTAGATCACGCGCTGGCGAGGGTCGACCGCGGCGCCTGGGGCGTACTACACGTAACGGGAGAGGCGGATCCCGCCATCTTCGACGGCACGCTAGAAACCGGCGGCGGACACTAAGTTCGAATCAAATACGCGTAAATCAACAGCGGAGACCGATCGGTCTCCGCTGTTGATTCAATGAAAAATTTCAGAAATCGTCGCTTGTTATGCCCCTACAATAAAATCGCAAATTCTGTTTGATCTCACCTGACATCACAATCCCCCAATGGCAGCATCACTCGTGACCTAGGGCTACGGGGAACGTAAAATGAAACGTTGCGCCCCTGCCCTTGTCGGTGTCGCTATCAAGCCAGATGCGTCCGCCGTGCCCTTGCACAGCGAGGCGGCAGAACGCCAGCCCGATGCCCATTCCGCTCGATTTGTTTGCGCCGCCGCGCAGGCGTGTGAACTTGTCGAAGATGCGATCCTTCTCGAACTCCGAGATGCCGGGTCCGTCGTCCTTCACCCACATATGCACCCAGCCGTCCTCGTGACGCGCGCCGATCTCGAGCGCGCCGCCGGTGGGCGTGAACTTGCTGGAGTTCTCCATCAGGTTGATCAATACGCGCCGTGCCATGTCCGCATCCACCCAGATGGAGGGGAGTTCCTGCGGCAGATCGGCGCTGAGAGTCTGCTTCCGCCCGGTAACGACAGGTTCCATGTCGTAAACCGCACGTTCGATCAACGCCATAGCGTCCACCACGGTTTGATCCACCACGGGCTGCCCCGATTCGAGACGGTTGACATCGAGCAGGGAATTGACGAGGCGCTGGATGCGCTCAGTGGAATTCTCGGCAATCTTGATAATCGAAAGGATCGTGTCGCGGTCCTTCTCTGGCACCATGCCGTAGAGAATATCGAGACTCGAGGTGATGTTGGCAAGCGGTGAGCGCAGGTCGTGATAGATCATTGAAGTCAGGTCCTCGCGCAAGCCATCCAGTTCCTTGCGCTGGGTGATATCGCGCAGAATCCACTGGATCGAATCAGCCTCCTCGAACTCCACACGCCGCGCGTGTACTTCGATCAGGATGTGCGAATCGTCCTGCCTGTGCAGGGACGACTCATACGAACACGTAAGGTCCTCGCGCAGAGTCTCAAACCCCATGCCTGTGCGGTCCCAGTTGACCTCATGCAGCTGATTGATGGACATGGCATGCAGGGTTGCGTGGTTGTATCCGCTGAGCATCGCCACCTGCCGGTTCGATTCGATGATGCGCCCCTCCCAATCTGTAATCACCATCGGGTCGATGCTGTCTCTGAACAACTCGCGGTAGCGCTGGTGCGCGGCTTGCAGCCGCTCGAACAATTGCGCGTTCTGAATCGCAGATCCTCCCAGGCTGCCGATGCCGGTCATCACCAGCAATGCATCGGGGTCGAAGGCGTTCGCCGCAGGGTTGATGGCCTCGATGACGCCGATCACGCGTCCCTGTGATTGAATCGGGGCGACGAGGATCGCCCGCATCTCCACGCCGCCGAACCTGTCTGCATCACGAAATTGTTTATCCTGGCTGACGTCCGGCACCACCACCGCGCGTCCGTCACGCGCCGCCACGCCCACGATGCCCTCGCCGAGCTGAATCGTCAGCCCGAGGATGTTACCCGCGTTCTGACCCGCCGCGGCATGGAAGATCAACTGCTCACCTTCGATCATGCCGAGCGCCACCGTTTCCACCTGCAGCGCCTGCATGGTCTGGATCAGGATGCGCTGGTACACATCCTCCATGCGCAGCGACGCGTTCAATGCCGAGGCGCCCTCCGCCAGCGCGGTCATCACACGCGCCTGCCGCTGGCTTTCGGTGTACAGCCGTGCATTTAATATCGCCACGCCCGCCTGATCGGCGATTGCCTGCATGAGATCGAGCTGTTCACTTGAAAACGCATTGGGGGTCGGATGGACCAGCGTGAGCACCCCCACCAGTTTTTCGCGCGCCTGCAGCGGCACGCAGATCGCCGACTTGACCGGGGATCGCTCCAGCGCGTCGTCGGGACGCCTGAGCCAGCGGTCGTCCTTGCTTGTATCGGGAATATAGACACCCCTGCGGTTGCGAATCACCCACCCGGCAAGCCCGCGCTCCATCGTATCGCGCATTTGTTGCGTGGTGTGTTCGTGCACCTGTTCGCCGTATACAATGGTCGCGTCCACGGCTTTGCCTGAATCATCGAGCACCACAACACTGCACCGCTCTCCGCCCACGTTCTGGATGGCTTCATACAGCACACGCTGCAGCACGGTGCGCAGATCGAGCGCGGTTGCCACCTCGCGGCTGACGTGATAGAGAAGTTCGAGTAATTGACGGGTTCGGTCCTGCTCTTTGGATATTGACATAATCTGGCTGGCTAAAACCGAGTATAGCACAACCACCGATCGTGGATGCGGGTACAATTCGATCATGCCCCTCGACCCCAGCCGTATCAAAGCCCTGTGCTTCGACGTGGACGGCACGCTCAGCGACACCGACGACCTGTACAAACAGAAAGTTCAACGCTTCTTCCCGAAATTCCTGTTCCGCGATCCTGATCACGCCGCCCGCCGATTCGTAATGTGGGCGGAGGCACCCGGCAACGCCCTGCTTGGTCTCGCAGATACGCTTGGCATCGACGATGAAATGGTCGCGGTCATCGATTGGACGTCGCGGCACCGCATACAATCCTCGAAGAAATTCCTGCTTGTCGAGGGCGTGGACGGAATGCTGGCACAGCTTAAAGGGAAATATCCGATGTCTGTCGTCACCACACGCGACAAAAAAGGTACGCTGCGCTTTCTGGAACAGTTTGATCTCGCGAAATATTTCGACATCATCGTGACCGGGCTTTCCACCTCTCGCATAAAACCCTACCCTGACCCGATTCTGTTTGCTGCCCAACATATGGGGGTCGAACCTGAGGAATGCCTGATGATCGGCGACACCACCGTGGACATGCGGGCGGGCAAATCC
This sequence comes from Anaerolineales bacterium, assembly GCA_035514655.1. Classification (GTDB taxonomy): domain Bacteria; phylum Chloroflexota; class Anaerolineae; order Anaerolineales; family Villigracilaceae; genus Defluviilinea. Next base: position 2,940 of record DATKAU010000226.1, on the reverse strand, counting down.
GCCGGTGCACAAACGGTGGGCGTGTTGTGCGGGTTCGGCGAAGAGGAGGAACTGCTCAGGTTGGGAGCAGACGCGATCTTGAAGACCACGCCGGACCTGACGGCTCTCCTTGAAAAGAACGCTCCGAAACCGTGATGTTTCGGAGCGTTGCCTTCATACCAACCTGATCATCGACCCATTAATTTTCGTTCTCTCTCATTGTAACTTTCATCGCCAGGTCACGGATTTGATCGTTGACGACAAGTACTCGTTTGACGATCTAATTATGGGGTCTCCAAAATATACAAAACCAGCTACAAAGTCAACTTAATTCGAGAGTTTATTCAGCCGCAGGGCGATTACCTCGCTCCATGCCAGCACTGCCAGCATGAAGATGTAAAACGCTGCTCCCTTGAGCCAGAATGTTGGGAGGGCAAGCGCGGCCGTGATCCATGTGTAGAACGAGAGATTTGTCCAGCGCACATCCTGCCGGAAAGCAAACCCAAGCAGGATCATCGCAGGCATGAGCGTGAGACCAAGCAGGACGAAAGAAAGATCGTGGAGGCGTCCATGCCAGGTGCGGGTTGTCGTCTGGAGCGTTGGATCGGTGGTGAAGGCAAGTCCACCCAGCGCGAGTCCGACAAAGGTCAGCGCGAGAGCGGAGATTAAACTCAACGGTGAACGCGGCAGGCTGAGGCGGAGTCCTGAAGCGAAGATCGCCATCATCAATCCGCTCAGGATGAACACTGCGGTCATGATCCAGCCGAATTCACCGAGAGCGAGTCCGCTGGGCCAGTCGAAGGTGGGATCGTCGATCGGGTGCCAGCCCAATGAGAGTAGAAAATCGTATTTAAGAACCGTCAGGGTAGTGAGGACCAGGCCAAACAACACGGGTCCGATCAGCCCGAGGCGCGCCGCGAATTTGATCATCACGACAGATACACAGCGACCAATGCGAGCAAACCGGGTAGTGCCTGAATGTAGAGGATGGTACGCCGCGTGGTAAGTCCGCCGTAGATTCCGGCAACGAGGACGCAGATCAAAAAGAAAATTTTGATCGACGCCTCGCCCGTGATCAAACCCCAGACAAGCCCTGCAGCAAGGAAGCCGTTGTATAAGCCCTGATTCGCGGCGAGTGAAGCCGAGGCTTTCGAATATTCGGGCGTCATGTGGAATCGTTTTCTGCCGAAAGGATGATCCCAGAAAAACATTTCAAGGGCAAGAAAGCCTATGTGCAGGATCGCAACGATCACAACGAGCGCGTTCGCAAGAATAGTCATGGTCATCTCCTGGGTGGGTCAAAGAATAAATGGAAAGATCGCCTTTCGGTCGGGCGGAAAATCCGGGAATTGTTCACGGTACCATTTCAGCGTAAACGAACTGCGTATGATGAGATAGACCACCATGAATAAGAAGGACAGAAGCATGGAGTAATGCCGGAAGATCAGGGTCAGCCCAAACCACGAAACGATCTCAAACAGATAATGGGGGCAGGCGACCAGGTCGAACAAGCCTCCGCGCGGGATCACATATGCCATGCTGGCCTGGCGCAGGTCGGCGAGAATTTTATGATGGACAAAATTCAATGTTTCACCGATGAAAAACACGCCAAGTCCCGCGTATACGAGCGGGTCGATCTCTCCAACCGGTTGTCGATTGAAATAAGCTGGAAAAAATGTGGTGAGTGAATAAAAGCAGGCGATCCCAACGGCGGTGAGCGGGTTCATCGGTCCCGAGTACTTATGCAGGAACCATGATTCCAGAAGGCGTTTGACAAAGTGTACAAATAGGCAGGTAAGGAGGACAAGCTGGTACGCGTTGGGGGAGGAAAGATAGGGCGATCCACCTGCAATCAACGCGACCAGTGGCAACCCGTAAATGAGGGTCATTCCCACGCGGCTGGGTAGGATCTTCCTCGTCAGAAATTTAAGGATCATGGGATCGCTTTGTTCGCACGATTATACAGCAGGGCGGTTCTCACGTATAATTCAATCATCCATTGGAGGCTTAATGAATTACACATCCATCCTTGTTGAAACGCGTGGGAATGTAGGACTTGTCACCTTGAATCGTCCGCAGACATTGAACGCGCTAAACAACCAGTTGATGCGCGAACTGATGGACGCCCTCGGAGCCTTCGATAAGGATGATGCCGTCGGTGCAATCGTGATCACGGGAAATGAAAAAGCCTTCGCTGCAGGGGCAGATATCAAGGAGATGGCGGATAAATCAATCCACGAGATGATGGACAGCGATCACATCGCGGTCTTCAGCAGGATCCGCACGATCCGCAAGCCGGTGATCGCCGCGGTCTCGGGCTGGGCATTGGGAGGCGGGTGCGAGATTGCGCTTTCGTGCGACATGATCGTCGCCTCCGACTCTGCCAGATTTGGTCTGCCCGAAATTACATTGGGCGTCATCCCGGGCGCGGGCGGCACACAGCGCCTCGTCCGAGCGGTGGGTAAGGCGCTCGCCATGGAGATGATCCTCAACGACCGCCGGATCGACGCACAGGAGGCGCTGCATTTCGGGATGGTGAACCGCGTCGTCCCCGTCGGTGAATACCTCAATGAAGCTCTGAAACTCGCCGGGGAGATCGCCTCACGCGCACCCCTGGCTGCGCGCGCCGCCAAGAAGATGATCAACCACTCGTACGAATCCCTCCTCACGGATGGGCTTGCCGAGGAAAAGCAAGTCTTCTACAATCTGTTTTCATCCGCCGATCAAAAGGAAGGCATGACCGCGTTCGTCGAAAAACGCAAGCCACAATGGACGGGGAAATGACATGATGGACTACGCCGAATTAAAGCCATACTTTGAATCGCTGAATCTCTCCGACAAACCGGTCATCGCGCACGCGTCGCTCAAACCGTTCGGCTATATCGAACGCGGCGCGGATGCCGTCCTGCTCGCCATGCTCGAATCATTCAAGAGCCTGATCATGCCCACATTCACATATAG
>DATKAU010000225.1:0-4979 GCA_035514655.1 Anaerolineales bacterium | reverse complement strand
GTCCGAAAGGAGTGAGGAGCAAGGAATAAATGGATCACAACGACCACGTCAATTTATTACGCCCCGCGAAAATGAATCAGGGCGGAGTGTATGCGGATTTCGGCGCGGGGAGCGGCGCGTTCACCCTGGCATTGCGCGAATTGGTGGGATTGGACGCGGTGATCTACGCGGTGGATAAGAATAAATCGTCACTGCGGGAGTTGGAGAATTCGCACCGCGCCCGGTTCGGCTCGACCGATAACCCTTCGAGCATCCTCAGGGCTAGCCTGATCCTGCTTCCGAACGACTTTTCGCACCAGCTTGAAGTTCCTCCGCTCGACGGCATCGTGATGGCAAACTCGCTTCATTTCTTCAAAGATAAGGAAAAGATCCTGCATCACGTGCACGGATTCTTGAAACCAAACGGCGCACTTCTCCTCGTCGAATACAACGTGGATAGAGGCAACCTGTGGGTGCCGCATCCGCTGTCGTTTGAAACGTTTCGAACCCTCGCACCTCGAGCCGGTTTCACCGAACCTCGTCTGCTGGCGAGGATTCCCTCGAGATTCCTGAAGGAGTTTTACTCTGCAATCGCCCGTCGGGGATAATATGAACGAAAAATGATTTTTTACCCTCCATAAAAAATGGAGTAAGATTCCCCAAATAGAGAGAACCATGGCATCAAAACGAACCGCCCCTCCCCAGTTCGACCCCGATGGGTATGTAAAGATCCCCCTGAACGATCTCGTGGTCTACTCCATCTATTTCCTGCACAGGCAGGGATCCGCGATTGCCGCCGAAGATATCATCTCCGCTTGCTTCGTGCTCTTTCCCCGGCGGTTCTCCCTGCAGAAGTACCCGCAATGGCCTGATTCCGCGGCAGTCAGCCGCCGTTGGAGCGACTGCAAGAGCAAAGGTTATTTGCGCGGAAATGCCGTTGAGGGATTCCATCTCACTGCCCGCGGCATCAAACGCGCGGAGAAGGTCGGGAAATCGCTGCGCAGGTTCATCGTCAAAGCTGTTCCCGCGCCGCGGCCCAAACTCAAAGCGCCCGCCGTGCCTTTACAGACCGTCCACCCGGATTTGAAAGCGCGCGCGCGAAAATACATCCGGACCATCGAATCATCCGACGCATACAGGCATTACAAACGGAAGACGCCGCTCAACGAGTACGACTTCCGGAGCCTCCTGCTCTGCACGATGGAATCGCCGCCGTCCACCCTTGCGCGGAACATGGAACATTTCAAGGAGTATGTCAGAATACATGACCGGGGGGATCTGCTGACCTTTTTGGAATCGAGTGAAGCAAAATTTTCGCACCTGCTCAAGACAACCTCGAAGCCGGACGCGAAGAAATGAATTGAAAGGCACGTACAATGACGCGCAGTCGCAAGCTGCAATATGCCGATAGAGTCGCCCTGCAACAGGCGGATCAGGCGATCCGCAAGGACGTTCTGCGCGCCCTGGTGGAGATCATCACCAACAGCAACGACAGTTATTCCCGCCTCGAAGACGCGGGCGTGCAGGCCGGCGGCGAGATCATTATCGACATCCTGCGAAAACACAAGAACTCGGTCATCCGCGTCCGCGACTTTGCTGAGGGCATGGACGATGTGCGCATGGACATGGTGGTCGGCACCTACGGCGAAGCCACCAGCGGGCTGAAGGAGGATCTGCACGTGCGCGGCATGTGGGGGCGCGGCCTCAAGGACGCCATCTTCGGTCTCGGGTACGGTCACGTCACTTCGATTCGCGAGGGTATGCTCTACCGCAGTTCGCTTCTGCTCAAGGAGGGCGTGCCAACCTTCAACCTGGACGACCCCGTCCCTGCCACCGAGGAACTCCGGCAGAACCACGGCATCCCCGAAGGCAACGGCACCGAGATCGAGATCATCGTCTCGCGCCTGGATGTCAAAATGCCGCAGTTCGAAAACATGCGCAATTACCTGCAGAGGCATTTCGAACTGCGTACCATCATGGGTAACCCCGCTCGGATGATCATCCTGCGGAATCTTTCGAGCCTGCATAACGTCAAGCATGAGTACGTGCTTTCGTACAAGCCGCCGGTGGGGGAAATGGTCCTCGATGAACAATTTGAGATCGAGGGGTTCCCTGCCTCGGCGCGCCTGCAATTGTTGCGATCGAAGATCCAGCTCTCTACACGCGGCGAGGAGGGCGATTACGCGGATGCCGGTTTGCTCGTGATCAGCAAGGGGACGATCATCGCGCTGACCATGCTCAAGTTTGAGAACGATCCGTACGCAGCGTTCTTCTACGGTTCGATCGAGTGCGACTACCTGCACGACCTGTTGAAGAACGATGAACCCGTGCTGACCGCCACGCGCGACGGCATTAACTGGACTCTGCCATTTGCGAAAGCGTTGAAGCAGTCTGTCGAGACGCGCATCGAGCCGCTGGTGCTAATTGAGCGCGAACACGCCATGCAGGACGAACAGATGAAGCTCGACAAACGCCTGCGCAAGAAACTCGATAAAACGCTCCGCGAATTGAACGTGATCGCATCATCCGAGTTGAGCGAGTTGAGAAATCAACCCTCAGATGGCAAGGGGATCGAACCGCCTCCCGCAGGGCTTGAATTTGTTCCCGGGCGGTTCTTCGTGCAAACGGGTCAGACAATCACAGTTACGCTGAGGGCGCGTCTAACCGAAACGATTCGCGACGGCGCGTCGGTCTTCATCGTCTCGAACAACCCCGAGGTGGATGTGCTTACCCCCAAGGTCGCCATCAAGGCGATCAGGGATCACTCAAACGTCGGCACGGCAAAGATTCAGGTGGAGGGGAAGCAGGTTGGTAACGAGGGCGTGATAACAGCCTATGTGGGCGATCAAAAGGCGCAGGCGATGGTGCAAGTCCGGTCGAAGAAGGAGACGGTTGACGATACCCAACCCAGGAAGCATCACGGACTCTTCACCGACATCCGCTTCGACGATCGCATGGACCCGCGTCAACGCGTCTACCTCGATCGCGTCAATTCAACGATCGTTGTTGCCACCGCCGCGCCATCGGTCAAACTCTACCTCGACAGCCATCACCGTCTCGACACATCAGCACAGGGACAGGTCCTGCTCGCAGAGTTGATCACTGAGGCGGTGTGCCGTGAGATCGCGCGGCAGGGTGTGGAGAGCGGCAGGTTCCTCGCCCCCGAGGGCGCTGAAGCCGACGCAATTCAAAGTCACTTTATTCGATTACAGAATCGATATGCCCATTTTATTCACAGCGTCATCGTGACATCAGGTTCGGGGGAATAATCAATCTCTTCCAGCCTGCATCAATTCCCTGATCCTGATTCCTGCCAGACCCGGCGCGCCGATCACAAATGCAGACAAACCAATTACAAACTGCACGCTTATTACAGGGATCAAAAAGCCTGCCAACGCGCCGCCCAACGGTGTAGCTCCCTGCATGAGTGTGCGCAACAGCGCAAACGTCCGCCCGCGCAGATCAGGCGGGATGACCTGCATCCGCAACGTCTGCGCCCAGATGGTAAGCGGCGCGCTGAAGAAGCCGAGCAGGAAGAGACCCAAAGTCACAGCCCAGAAGGTTGATCCCATGAAAAGAAGCGCGAGACTCAACCCCGAAAGGATCTGCGCGAAGGCAATGCGCGCGCCGAGGGCAACCTTCATCGAAATACTCCCCGTCAACCAGGCGCTGAGCACTTCGCCGAGCGCCATCGCCCCGAGCAGGACCCCGAAGATCCGCGAGTTATTCTCAGAGATCTGGTTCGAGATAAACGGCAGGAACACAGTCATCGCGCCCAATCCGACATTTGCCGCCATGAACATCAGAGTCGTCGAGAGAATGATCTTGTTGCCCACCATTAACCGGACGGCATCCATGATCCCGTAGGAAGTCTTTATCTGTCCGGCAGGATCATGTTCCGGTTCATTAACCTTCACACCAAACAATGCAATGGCGAAGACGAAATAGGAGATGGCATCGAAGATGATGACATTCGCCTTGCCGAGCCAGACGATCAACAGACCTGCCAGCGGAGGACCAATCACATTGCTCACCGTGTAACTGAGGGTCTCCAGTGCGTTGGCAGTATCAAGTTGTTCCTTTTTCACGATGGAAGGGATCAGGGTTGGTCCACCGGCAAGCGAGATCATCATGAGAAATCCGTAGACCGCGGCAATGGCATAGATATGCCAGAGCTCGAGCCGCTCGAGAGCGTACAGGATCGGAATGAGCGAAAACGCCGCCCCGCGCATCAGGTTATCAACGATCATGACGCGGCGCGCCGAGAACCGATCCAGCAACGGACCAGCAACCAACCCGCCGAGCAGGATCGGCGCGGTGTAGGCAATCGTCAACAAGCCCAGTGCCTGTGCAGACTGGGTTTCCTCGAAGACCAGCCACGTCAGCGCGACGCGCGTCAGTGAATCGCCGATCGATGAGAGCGTGAACCCCGACCAGAAGAGCAGGTAATTTAGATCGCGAAAGATATCGCCATATGAGTTGAGCTGTAGTTTTGCCAAGATTGTCTCCTGAGTTATTCCTCAATCGCGCCGCCGATAAGTTGCAGATGCTTCCTGAATGTGTATGCAGGATCGTTGTTTCGTTTTTTCAGATATTCAGCGAAGCGGAACTGCTCGCGCAGGGTCTTCCCCTGCCGTACGGCATCCGCCTGTTTCCGTTCCCGGTCCCAAATCGACCGCTCGGCTTCGATAACCTCGTCCGCACGCGATCCCGTGACGAACAGTGCGCCGTCCTCGTCGGCAAAGACGATATTGTCGTTCGTAATTTCAAGCGCTCCGAAACGCGCGGAGGTGAGTGCGTCGTGATCGCGTGGATCCAGGCGAGTTGGTCCCGCGGAACACGAACCGTAACTGAACACCGGAAAACCAATTTGATTCAGTTCCGTCGAGTCGCGGTGCGTTCCCCACAGCACGATCCCGGCAAGCCCGCCAGCCTGTGTTTCAAGGACGGTCAGATCGCCGATGCAGCCCTCGTCGGCGCGCCCGTTGTTATCGATCACC
>DATKAU010000224.1:0-3986 GCA_035514655.1 Anaerolineales bacterium | reverse complement strand
GCGCGGCAGGAGTGTCGGGAAAAATCGAGACCTGGGACCACTCCCGGACGTAGTCCGAACGGTTCTCGATCAGAACGCCATCGCGGTCCAGGAACACCGCAGGAAACCTGATTTTCATGTTTTTATTATATACTACCTGATAACCTCGGCTCGCCAAAACCGTCTAGTCTGTAACCGGAATCCATGTCGGGATGGCGGAGCACGCCAGTTTGCCGCTCAAATATCATGCTTGCATCCATCCGTTTATACCTGAGTCGTCAGGCTTCCTCGTTATTCCGGTACGTATTCGAACAAACGGTCATTTTTCTGTTCGGATGGATCCCCACGATATTCGGTGTTGCGATCCGGAGTGTGTTATACAAATTGATCCTCAGGACGAGCGGATTTGCCGCCATCGAGAACAACGTGCGCCTGCGATTTGCGGATCACATCACGCTCGGGCATGGTTCCTACATCGATCAAAGCGCCTACCTGCATGCCTGCCCAAACGGAATCACGATCGGTCCGGGTACGATCGTGATGCATGGAGCCATCCTGCATGTCTACAACTTTCGCGGCATGCCCCATTCGGGGATCACGATCGGGCGTGACAGTCTCGTGGGCGAGAACTCCGTCATTCGAGGGCAGGGAGGCGTCAGAATCGGCGATCGGGTGTATACCTCGCCGTTCACACAGATCATCGCGGTGAACCACGTCTTTGACGATCCAAACCGCCCGTTTGTCGAACAGGGGATCACCGCCGAGGGGATCGTGATCGAGGATGATGTCTGGATTGGAGCGGGCGCGATCATCACCGATGGAGTCCGCGTCGGTAGAGGCGCCATCGTGGCGGCAGGTGCAGTGGTGACGGCTGATGTCGAGCCGCATACCGTTGTGGGCGGTGTGCCGGCAAAGATTATCAAAAAAATAGACGGAAGCACCGGAATCCGAGAAAGAAAGATTTATAACGTATGAAAAATAATAAAGATATCATCCTTTCGGTAGTCATACCGGCATATAATGAAGAGCACGGGATTACCGAGATCGCAACCCGGGTGCTTTCGGTGAGCGCAGATTTGAAAAAAGCCGGCGTCAGCGGCCTGGAATTGCTGGTCGTTGACGACGGCTCGAAGGATCGCACGGCACAAGTCGCGGCAAAGATCAAGGGTGTGACCCTCATCAGCCACCCGAAAAACAAAGGCTACGGCGCGGCGCTCAAGACCGGTTTTGCCCAGGCAAAGGGTGAACTGATCGGCTTTTTGGATGCCGACGGCACATACCCGCCGGAATACTTCCCAAAGCTGTGCCGGGCGGCGTTGAACGGATCGGATTTGGTGATCGGTTCCCGCATGGCAGGCGAGGACAGCAAGATGCCTCTCACGCGCCGCGTGGGGAATTTCTTTTTTGCCACCCTGCTCTCGATTTTGGGCAGGCAAAAGGTGACCGACAGCGCGAGCGGGATGCGCGTGTTCAAGCGTGAGATCCTCGAGCACATTTATCCCCTGCCCGACGGCTTGAACCTGACACCCGTCATGAGCACCCGTGCCCTGCACGAAAAAATCAAGATAGAAGAGGTGCCCATCCCCTACAGCGAGCGCGTCGGTCGCTCGAAACTCAGTGTGATTCACGATGGACGGATCTTTCTCCAGAGCATGGTATGGACTGCAATGTCGTACAACCCCGTGCGGATCCTGGGATTGATCGGACTGGGCGGGGTTGGGATTGCTGGTGTTGTAACACTGGCATTGATCGCCCAGCGGATCAGCGGCGTTACCTCCTTGAATCCCATCGGGGTTGCCGCCCTGTTCCTGGGAATGATTTCGGCGGTTGCCGGGATCAACATCTTTGCGCTGGGCATCACCTTCAATTATCTGGTTGCCCTGTTCTATAAAAAACCCATCCGCCAGGGCTTGTTCGGTGCGCCGATCTTCAAGACTCCGCTCGATCAACATTTCGGGTGGATGGGAATCCTCGCCATGGTGGTTGGGCTGGTGGTCGGCGTGGTCAGCCTCGTCCTGGGGATTCAAGGCTGGGAAATCCAACGGCTGTGGTTCTATCTGTTGGGGAGCGCCATGATCTTTCTGGTTGGCATACAACTGGCAGTCTATTGGCTGTTATTGAGAATCCTGGAAGAATTAAGTCAACGTGAAAACCTGACAAGGCAGGATTTAGGCATATAGGTTTTTTAGTGAAGAAGGAGATTAACAATGGATGACAAGAAACTGGATATCAAAACCGTAAACCTGGGTGCGAGGAATATTCCGAAATTGCGCATTGCGGATTTCCCCAATGCAGACGCGATTGTCCGCGATGGACTGCTCACCGCCTCCCGCTCACCCGAGGCTGTGGACATCATGCTGGTGAATCCTCCAACCCCCGATGGAGGACTCTGGATCCGCACCCAGCACCGTGTGGGCAGGCGGACACGTGAGAATATGGTCTGGCCCCAGGTCTCTTTGGCGCAGATGGCGGCCTTGCTGCACCCCGTGTACAAAGTAAAAGTGGTGGACTGCAATGCCGAGCGCATGGGCTGGCCTGAATTCACCAAACTGATCGATAAATACCAGCCGAAGTATTACCTCACGCAGATGACTGCGCCGACCCTAGAGAACGATATCTACGGTTGTTTTCTGGCGCACGCGCGCGGGGCGAAAACCATCGCGTTCGGAACGCACATCACCCCCATCCCGGTGGAGACGATGCGCCCGTATCCGAGCCTCGACTTTGCCCTGGTAGGCGAACCCGATCTCACGATCCGTGACCTGCTCGATCACCTCGAAGGGAAAATCAACGAGCGTTCGCCTGAGATCGTCAAGATGTTCAACAAGCACGACCAAATGTACAAGCCATCACTAAATGAAGACGGCAGTGTGAACATGCACGGCATCAAGGGCATAGCATGGCGCAAGAGCGATGAAATCATCCTCAATTTCCCGCGCTCCTTCATCGCTGACCTGGACGACATGCCAGTCCCGATGCACGAACTCCTCCCGCTGCAGTCATATCGCATGCCGCTGATCAAGGGCGCGTTCACATTCATCGTCACCAGCCGCGGTTGCCCGGCAGGGTGCACATACTGCATCAAACATGTCAGTTACCAGTATGCGACGCGCCTGCGTTCCCCGAAACTCATCATGGAAGAGTTGTGGTACTTGAAGAAACTCGGCATCAACAACATCCACATGTACGCGGACCTGTTCACCGTCAGCCGCGATCAGGTGGTTGAACTGTGCCAATTGATGATCGACGAAAAGATCGGCATCAAATGGACATGCAACAGCCGTGTCGATTACGTGGACGAGGAGATGCTCGTGTTGATGGGTAAGGCAGGTTGCCGGCTGATTTCCTGGGGTATCGAAAGCGGGAGCGAACAAATCCTCAAGCACGCACGCAAGGGTGCCTACCCCGACAAGGCGGAACGCGCCTTGCGCTGGGCGAAGAAAGCCGGGATTATGAATTGGGGTTACTTCATCATCGGTCTGCCCGGTGAGACGGAGGTGACCATCCGCCAGACAATCGATTTCGCCAAGAAACTGCCGCTTGATATCGCGCTGTTCCATGTTGCCGCGCCGTATCCGGGCACACCGTTCTTCTTTGAAGTTGTGAAGAACAAGTGGTTCCGCCCGGGCACCCGCTGGGAGCAGGTGGACATGGACAAGGGCACTGTCCTGGATTATCCAGACATGCCCGCTGAGAAATTGCTCTACTGGCAGAAACGTGCATTCCGGGAATGGGCATTCCGTCCAGGTCCGGCGATCACTTACCTCAAGATGTTGATGTACGACTGGTCAACATTGAAGACCGCCATCAATGTGGGCATGCAGCACATCTTCTGGGCATCCTCCGACGAAGGTGTTCCCGTGGGCGGGGGGGGATAAGTCGACTGGGATGGGGCTGGCATGGTGGCGCGAGTCGATAAAGAGTCCCCGGTTCGCGCTGCTCGAGTTCGGGATCGTAGTGCTCTGTGGGGCAGCTCTCTGTCTGTTCCCTGAAATTGGAGCATGGCT
>DATKAU010000223.1:0-19353 GCA_035514655.1 Anaerolineales bacterium | reverse complement strand
TGCATTGGGCATCCGCTGGATATGGCGTTCTACGATGTGAGTGCACAGCAAAACGCAGCGTCACCGAGCACCTATTCGCAGGGAATCCTCGCCGCGTTCAATGGGAACCTGTTCATCCAGGTGATTTGGCAGCTCGCGCCCGGCGCGGCAGACCCGCAATTCATCCTCGATCTGATTTTGGACGATGGATTGGACACCCGCGTCGGCAACCTCGACGTGAAGTTGATTCGCGATATGAACGTGATCTACACCCCGATCACCTCCATCGCCACTCCTCTGCTCCCCTACGGATCCTCCGCCGCCTGGGTGTGCGGTGATCGCGCCTTCGCCTGGAAGATCTACGCCCCCGACGCAACCTCGGCACAGTCATTGTTCGAGACTGCCTTCAGTCGATTTAATTGTTCCAGGTAAAAGGAGAAACCATGACCGTTGAAACCGATCTCATCGCGCTGAAACTCCAGGTCCGTGATCTCGAAGATCGCCTCAAGTACCTGTATACCCACTTGAATATCACGTACGTTGAAAGCGCCGAAGCCGGCGATGCAAAAATCACCGAGATGCTCAAAAGGGGCAACAAGATCGAAGCGATAAAAATCTACAGGGAAATGTTCAATGTCGGCCTTGCCGAAGCCAAGGAGGCTGTGGAGGGCATGGAAACACGGCTGGGGTTGTGAACTTTTCAAACGGCACACCGTGGAAATTATCTTCAGCACATACCTCCCTAGCCGATCTTCTTCGCCTCCTGCCAGAGCACTTCCATCTCTTCCAGCGTCAACTCCGATAGATTTCTCCCCTGCCGATTCGCGCCCTGTTCCACGTAACCAAAGCGTTTCTTGAATTTCACGTTTGTCTGCCGCAGGACCGATTCAGCGTCCACTTTCTTCCAGCGCGCCAGGTTGACGATGGCAAAGAACAGGTCGCCGATCTCAGAGGCGAGTTCAAAGTCGGTTTCGGCACGTTTGATCTCCTCGATTTCCTCCTTGATCTTATCAAGCATGCCTTCCACCTCGGGCCAATCAAATCCGACGCGCGCGGCGCGGTCCTGGTACTCCTGTGCCTGGCTGAGCGCTGGTAATGCGACGGGGACGCCATCCAGCAATCCCTTGCCTTCCTTTTTCTCGCCTCGTTCCTGTTCCTTCAACTTTTCCCAATTCGCAAGCACACCATCCACACCCTCGAGCTTCAAATCCCCGAATACGTGCGGGTGCCTGCGGACGATTTTTGAGTGAATTCCCTGAATCACCTCATTGACGTTGAACCGCCCCTCCTCGTTTGCAATCTGCGCCTGCAAAACGATCTGCAGCAGCAAATCTCCAAACTCCTCCCGCATGTCGGTGAAATCTCCCGAGTCGATGGCAGAGATGGCTTCGTAGGCTTCCTCCAACAGATGTTTTCGTAACGATTCGTGTGTCTGCTCGCGATCCCAGGGACATCCATTTGGCGCACGCAGGTGTGCAACAATCTCGGCGAACGATTCGAAGGATGCCCCCTCTCCCATTGCAGAAATGAACCAACTGGTGGATTCGGAGACCGGCAAATTCTCCAATTCCCTCAATCTCACTTCATCCGCTTGATCAATGCTCACAGCGCGAATCACATGATCTCCGGGGTAGGTTGTCAGTAAAACCTGTTTCAAATGCCGGGCAATCTCGAGCGAATCTATTCCGGTGATGAGAGCTGGTATATCAGCGGGAAACGGAGGCACATGCGCGTCGGCAAGAGTCCGCGCCTCGAGCAGGATCAGCTGCGGTGGTGGAGGGATACGAAGTACATTGAAGGCTTGGGTGACCAGTGAAAAGTCCATGTAATTATCCAGTTCATTTGTTAAACATAAAACGTAATGCGGAACCTGAGTCACGCATTACGTCTATGATTTTACATCAGCCACGTGAAACCAACCACGTGACACCTGAAACGGATTTAGCGCTTGGTGTAGGTCGGCGCTTTGCGGGCCTTCTTCAGACCCGGCTTCTTGCGTTCCTTCACGCGGGCATCGCGGGTGAGCAAACCGCGCTTGCGAAGTGCGGGGGTCCAGTCTGCGTTGAGCAGGACGAGCGCACGGGCAAGCCCGAGGCGCACAGCTTCGGTCTGCCCTGTCGTGCCGCCGCCGAGGACCTTGACTGTCACATCGTACTTGTTTGCTTCCTGTCCCACGACTGAGAAGGCGCGCAGGATGTCCTGCAGGTCGCCAATGCGGGGAAAGTATATGGCGGCTTCCTTTTCATTAACCACGAACCTGCCGGAACCGTCCATCAGACGGACGCGGGCTGTGCTTTCCTTGCGGCGGCCTACTGCTTCATAGTATCGAACAGACATAAGTTTCCTCTTTCCTTACTTCACGCTTGTGGCGTGGACAGCGGCACTGGGTTGTTCGTGCCGTGCGGATGATTGGGACCGGCGTAAATCTTCAGACGCTTGAGTATTGCGCGACCCATGCGGTTGTGCGGCAGCATGCCCCACACCGCGGCGCGCAGTACCCGATCAGGATGTTGCTGTAGCTGATCACGCAGGCTGATCGACTTGTAGCCGCCGGGGTAGTTCGAATGGCGGTGATACATCTTGGTCACCATCTTCGATTTGGTCTTGGTGCCGGTAGCGGTGACGCGTTCGGCGTTGATCACCACCACAAAATCGCCGAGTTCGACGCCCGGCGTAAACGTGGCTTTGTGTTTGCCCAGCAGAACGTGCGCGATACGCGTGGCAATGCGGCCCAGGATTTGCCCATCGGCATCCACCAACACCCATTTGCGCTCGATCTCGCCTGCCTTCGGATAATACGACTTGTACACGTTTGTTTCTCCGTTTCTAATTTCTTTCACTCGGCAAATAAACGCCGACAAAATTTCTACTGTATTGACCCTTGATACCTGACTTCGACGAGCATCAGCCCTTGTGCAGGAGCGAGACCGGACGGAAGCACGCTTCGCTTTCCAGCCGACCCTTGTTTCGCTAAAGAACGTGCGACATCCTCCACTGAAACCTTTCCCTGCGCAACCGCCGCCTGGACGAATACCAGCCTGCGAACCATCCGGTACAAAAAGGCATCAGCTTCCACTTCAAATTGCCATTCGTCTTGTGCGGTCTGGTTCCATTCGGCTTTGATCACAGTGCGGACTGTTGTGCCTTTGGGAGTAGTCGGTGAACCGAAGGCATTGAAGTCGTGCGTGCCCAGGAACACTTTTGCAGATCTCTCAAGCGCACCTCCCTGTAATTCACCGGGAACTCTCCACACAAATCGTTCGCGAATTGGGTCGCGCACTGGCTGGCGAAACAGTCGATAGCGGTATGTGCGGGATAGGGCATCAAAACGCGGATGGAAATCATCACGTACTTCTCGCGCCTCCCGAACCGACATGTCCATCGGCAGTTTCGCGTTCAACGCACGGACGAGATCGCTCTCAGCATGCGACCAGTCCAGATCCGCCGCGGCAACCTGTCCCGACGCGTGAACGCCGGTGTCAGTCCTGCCCGAGAGGAGGATCGAACGTCCGCCCCATCCCAGCGTACGGAGGGCTTTTTCCAGTTCGCCCTGCACTGTCCGTGGTCTCGATGAACTCGACCCGTCATTTTTTGCCTGCCGCTGGCTTCCAAAAAAATCCGTGCCGTCGTAGGCAAGAGTCAATTGGTAACGTGCCATTGTAGTAGCGACTTCAGTCGCTCTTGACGACTACAGTCGTCACTACGGTTACTCTTCCACCAATTCCAAAATTACCATCTCAGCCGAGTCGCCCATGCGGGGACCAAGCTTCAACACGCGAGTATATCCGCCGTTGCGTCCGGCGAAGCGCGGGGCAATCTCGTCGAACAACTGCTTGATAACCTGGTTGTCGCCGAGTTTTGAAATCGCCTGGCGCCGTGCATGCACCTTTTGTTCGGGTGCGGCTTCCGCACTGTTGCGGGCAAGGGTTATCAGCCGCTCGGCATCGCCGCGGATCGCCGCAGCTTTGGCGCGCGTCGTCTGGATGCGCCCGTGGATGAAGAACTGTTTCATGAGGTTGCGGCGTAACGCCAGCCGCGCGCCGGTCGTCCGACCGAGTCTGTACCCTGATATTTGATGTCGCATGTTGCAAATTACTCCACAGAACTAATTTCGTCTTTCAAATAGCCCTTTTCACGCATCTTCTGGCGCAGTTCGTCAAGACTCTTCTCGCCGAAGTTACGGATGGACATGACCGCGCTCTCGCCCTTCTCGAGAAGATCAAGCACATCACCGACAGTGGTGATGCCGGTGCGTTTGAGCGAGTTGAACACGCGCACCGAGAGGTCGAGCGATTCAACCGGCGTGTCAGCCAGTTCGCTGGTCAGGCGGCTGCCGCCCACTTCCTTCTCGACGGCAAGGGTAAGCGTCTCCTCGCTGACACCCGCGATATAGCGCAGGTGATCGATGATCAATTTCGCGGCGGTGCTCAACGAGCGTTCGGGGGAAATTGCGCCATCCGTCCAGATTTCGAGGATCAATTTATCGAAGTTGGTGCTCTGTCCCACACGAGCGGATGTCACCTCCCAGTTCACACGCTTGACCGCGGTATAAATCGCGTCAATCGGCAGTTCGCCGATGGGCAAGTGCCCGCTTCGTTCGTTGGAAGGCGAATAACCGCGGCCGCGCTCCACTGTGAATTCGAGATCGAGTTTCGTCTTCGGGCTGTCCACCGTGAACAGGAACAGATCCGGGTTGACAATTTCGACCTCGGCGGGTGTGATGATGTCCGCGGCGGTCACCGTACCTTCGCCGCGCACTTCCAGGTGCATGCGGGTGCTGTCGACGCCGTCCAGTTTCAGGCGCAGTTGTTTTACCTGCAGCATCACCTGAATCACATCCTCGCGTACCCCGGGGATTTCGCTGAACTCATGCAGAACGTCGGCAATGCGAATCGATGTGACCGCCGCGCCTTCCAGCGAGGAAAGCAGGACGCGGCGCAGGGCATTACCCAGCGTCACACCGTAGCCGCGTTCCAGGGGGCTGATGACAAACTTGCCATAATTCCGCGCCTCAGCCTCGCGCTCGATCTTGGGCATGACCATACTTGTGATACCCGTCACGGTTCACCTCTCTATATACAAACCACTATACATCCTGCCGGCAACCCACCCCGCCGGACAGTTCGGAGAAAACTACCGCGAGTAATACTCAACGATGAGTTGTTCGTTCAATGTCCCGTCGATTTCAGCGCGTTCGGGCAGACGCTGGATCACGCCAGCCAGTTGCTTCGTATCGCGATTCAACCAACTCGGCGAGTTACGCGCATCCGCCAGTTCGGTCAATGTCTTGAAGTAGGACAGTTCTCTCGAACCACCTCGCACAGCTACTGCGTCCCCCTCTTTGAGGATCATGGAGGGTACGTCGGTTCTGCGCTCGTTCACTGTAAAATGCCCGTGGGTCACGAGCAGGCGCGCCTGCGAGCGGCTGGAGGCAAACCCAAGGCGGTAGACAACATTATCCAGCCGGGATTCGAGGATCTGCAACAGGTTCAAACCGGTGAGTCCGCGGCGTTGAAGTGCCACTTCGTAATAACGGCGGAACTGGCGTTCCAGAATTCCGTACACACGCCGGGCGCGCTGTTTGGCGCGCAACTGGCGCAGGTAATCGGATTCGCGCCCCGTGCCGCCTCGGCTGCCACGGCTGCCAGTGCGGCCATGTTGACCCGGGGCAAAACTCCTCTTTTCGAACGAACATTTCGGTGTGAAACATCGTTCGCCCTTTAAATACAGTTTTTCGCCTTCGCGCCGGCATAATTTACAAACCGGACTAAGATTTTTCGACATAATTCACATTCCTCTTCACCAGATCACACGCGCCGCTTCTTCGGGGGGCGGCAGCCATTATGCGGGATCGGGGTCACGTCCGAGATCAAGCGGACTCTTAATCCCATTGCCTGAACGGCGCGAATGGCGTTTTCACGTCCGGGACCAGGTCCCTTGACATATAACTCAACTTCCTGGACGCCCAGTTGCTGCGCGGCTTTGATTGCCTGCTCTGCTGCGAGGCGCGCGGCGAAGGGTGTGCTTTTGCGCGATCCCTTGAAACCGGCAGAACCTGCGCTCCCCCAGGCGATGGTATTGCCTTCCAGATCCGTGATCGTCACAATTGTATTATTGAACGATGCATAAATGTGCACCTGCCCGGTCGAGACCGCGCGTTTTACCTTCTTGGCGCCGGTACCCCGACGCGTGGAACGTACGCTTTGTGCCATATTCCTCCAACCTGTTATTTCTTCGCACCGCGGCGGCGACCACGACCCGCGACGGTTTTCTTTGTGCCCTTGCGGGTGCGTGAATTCGTTTTCGTGCGCTGGCCGCGGACCGGCAGGTTGCGGCGGTGACGCAAGCCGCGGTACGAGCCGATCTCGATCAGACGCTTGATGCTCAACTGAACCTCGCGCCGCAGATCGCCTTCCACCTTGTAATGCTTGCTGACGTACTCGCGGATCGCGGCAACATCCGCCTCGGACAGATCCTTGACGCGGATATCGGGATTCACACGCGTCACCGCAAGGATGTTGCGCGCGCGCGTGGGACCGATGCCGAATAAATATGTCAGACCAACTTCCACCCGCTTGTTGCGGGGGAGATCAACGCCTTCGATTCTTGCCATGGTTCATTAACCCTGTCGTTGCTTGTGTTTTGGATTCTCGCAGATGATGAATATTCTGCCTTTGCGCCGAACGACCCTGCATTTGGCGCAGCGTTTCCGTATTGACGGTGATACTTTCATTCTAAAATACTCCTTGCATTCATACCTAGTAGCCGAATTTTTGATTATACACACTGAACCGTTGTTCGTCTAGCCTATACGAAGCACCGCAGTGGATCAAGGGACAGTCAGGATAAGAGGTTCTCCTTCGGTGACAGCCACACTGTGCTCAAAATGTGCCGTCAATGATCCATCTGCAGAGACCACCGTCCATTGGTCGGGCAGAACCCGGGTCTCATCGGTTCCCACAAGCACCATCGGCTCGATGGCGATCGTCATGCCTGCCTTCAAAACCAGCCCCGTTCCGGGTTTTCCATAATTCGGCACCTGCGGACCTTCGTGCATCTGCCTGCCAACGCCGTGACCGGTATACTCACGCGTCACGTGATAGCCGTGGCTTTCCACATGATTCTGGATCGCCGCCGAAACATCACCGGTGCGATTGCCGACGCGCATCTTGCCGATCGCTACGTACAACGCCTCTTCCGTGACCTTGAGCAGGCTTTCCGCTCCGGGGGAGATCCCTCCCACACCGGCGGTGAAAGCCGAGTCCGCCACCAGTCCGTCGAGCACGGTCCCGCAATCAATCGAGACAATATCGCCGTCTTTCAGTCTGCGGTTCCGGTTCGGGATCCCGTGCACCAGTTCGCGGTTGATGCTTGTGGTGATCGAAGTCGGAAAAGGCGGGTGCCCGTATCCCTTGAACGGTGAAATGCATTTGTGTTTCCTCAGCACATCCTCAGCAGCCGCGTTGAGTTCGGCTGTGGAAACTCCGGGTTTTATAAGTGCCTTGACAGTCGCCAACACTTCCGCATTGATCCGCCCGGCTTCCCGCATGGTCTGCAGTTCCGCCGCGCTCTTGATGTGGATCTGGCGAGCCCAACTCATGAATTAATTCTTCAGTGCAGTCAACAATGCCGCAGTGACCTGCTCGATGGACTGCATTCCATCGATTTCAACCAGTTTGCCGTGACTTCGATAATAATCAACCAGAGGCGTTGTCTGATCGAGGAAGATGCCAATCCGCTTCTTCACCGTCTCTGCCTTGTCGTCGTCACGTTGATAAAGTTCCGAACCGTCGAAATCGCAGGTTCTTGCAGACTTCGGCGGGTTGGTTTTCTCGTTGAACACATGCCCGTTTGCCCGGCAGGTCCAGCGTCCGCTCAAGCGATCCACCAGTACTTCAAGTGGTGCGGCAATTTGGGGGACGACGTTAACCTGCCCGCCGAAATCGTGGAGTATGACTTCCAGTGCATCTGCCTGCGCAGGTGTGCGTGGAAACCCGTCCAATATCGCGCCAACTTTGCAGTCCGCGCGGCTGAGGCGGTCTTTGATCATGGCGATCGTCAAATCGTCGGGGACCAGTTCACCACGTCCCATGTATGTCTGCGCAAGTTTTCCGAGTTCGGTCTGGTTCTTGAGATTTTCGCGAAACAGATCGCCCGATGAAATGTGCGCAAGCCCGGTACGCTCCGACAGGATCTTCGCCTGTGTTCCCTTGCCGACACCCGGAGGACCAAGGAGGACGATGTAGGTTGCCATGAGCGCTCCCTTTAGCTGATGAGCAGTTTTTCTTGATAACCGTGGAGCTTTAACTCCGCTTCGATATTCATGAACGTGTCGCGTACCACTCCTACAACGATCAGCAAGCCCGACGAAGAAGCCAGGAACAAGCCTGCGCTGTTTGTCGTGGCGGGGATTAAGATCTGCAAAATAAACGGCATGATCGCCACCACGCCTAACAACAGTGCGCCAGGCAGGGTGATGCGGCTTTGGATTTTGCTCAGGTATTTCTGCGTCGCCGCGCCGCCGTGCACGCCGGGGATCTGGGCACCGGATCGCTTCAAGTTGTCTCCGTAATTCTGCTGTTCAAAAAGGACCGTCGTATAAAAGTACGTGAACGACACAACCATGAAGAAATACAACAGCCAGTAGCCCCAGGAGTTGACGCCGGTGGCGTTGAAGAAAGTGGTGATGCTGGTCGCTAAATCGCTCACCCACTGCGTTTCAGAAGCAATGAAATAACTCGCAACGATCGCGGGGAATTGCAGAATGGCACTCGCAAAGATCAGCGGGATCATTCCAGCGAGATTGACCATCAAAGGCAGATACGGCTGGGGCATCTTGACGGATTTGCCGCGTTGGATAGCATAAAATACCTGGCTCTTTTGCGGGTACATGATCGGCACGTTGCGGCGCCCCTGTTGCACGTAGACGATGGCGATGACGGTGATAAAGATGACAACCAACATCGCTCCGACAAGCAGGTAACGGTTCGTTTCATCAAGCCAGAGCTGGGCAATATTGGTGGGGATTTGCGAAACAATTCCCGCAAAGATGATCAATGAAAGGCCCTGCCCGCGGATGCCGTATTCCGAGATCAATTCGCCGAGCCAGATGGCAAACATCGTCCCGGCGGTCATGACCATGAGGGTCGTCAAAGACGGCAGCCACAGATCAGCGGTAAACCCAAACGGGATTACGGGTTGTGGGGCAAGCGAGTTGAAGATGTTGATCTGGCCGACTGCAGAAAGCATTGCCATGGGAACGGCAAGATAATACGTCCACTTTTGCATCCAGCGGCGGCCTTCACGCTGATCCTCCTGCATGCGGCGCTGCAAGGCGGGAATGATGGGAACGAGCAACTGCAAAATGATCTGGGCGGTAATGTAGGGATATACACCCATCGAGAGCAGCGAAAAATTCGCAATCGTACCGCCGGAGAGCAGATTTAAAAAGCCGAGGAATCCACCCGAACCGGCTTGCGAGGCAGCAAAAGCCTCCAGCGCGGCGCGATCCACTCCCGGTGCGGGTACGTTTGCCGCGATCCGGAAGATCATCAGGATCCCCAGCGTGATGAGAATTTTTCGGCGGATATCCTGTGATCTCCACAGGAAGCGCCAGGCAGACTGTTTCTTCTCGGGCATGTCGGTTTGTTCCTCTACGTGTTGCCTAGCTGATCAGTTCTACACTGCCGCCGGCTTTTTCGATTTTCGCCTTCGCGCCCGCGCTGATGCGGTGGACGCGCACTTTGAGACCCACACTCATTTCGCCGCGTCCGAGAACCACGACCGGGTTGCGGGGGTCGCGCAGCAGATGGGCTTTCTCCAACGCCTCAGGTGTCACCTCTGCGTCGGCTTTGAACGAAGCGGAGAGCTGATCCAGATTAACCTCATTGTAGATCACCTGGTTTCGAGGAGTGAATCCCTGGCCGCGCATAAACGGCAGACGGCGGTAGAACGGCAGGTTGCCGCCCTGACGGTATATATGGCCGCCCTGGCCTGAGCGCGCACCTTCACCCTTGGTGCCTCGACCGGCGGTCTTGCCCTGTCCGGCTGAAATTCCGCGGCCTACGCGCTTGCGATTCTTTTTCGAACCCGGGTTGGGCACGAGATCATGTAATTTCATCTGCTACCCTGCCTCTTCCACTCGGACCAGATGGGAGATCTTGTTGATCATGCCGCGCAAGGAGGGTGTATCGCGGTGCTCGATGGTCTGATGCATCCGGCGCAATCCCAGTGCAAGCGCGGTCGCCTTCTGATCCTTGGTATATCCGATCGGACTGCGGACGAGCGTCACAAACAAAGTCCGTTCAGTTTGTTTTTTCTCAGGCATGCTGCTTCCTCCGTTCCCAGAACGGCAGCAATTCCGCCACATTTTTACCGCGGCGTACCGCCTCTTCCTGTGGAGATTTCAACTGCTCGAGCGCGTCGAAGGTTGCTTGCACCACATTCAGGACGTTCGCGCTTCCCTGCGATTTCGTCAGGATATCGCGGACTCCCGCCACCTCGAGGACAGCGCGCACACCGCCCGCGGCAATTACGCCCGTTCCGGGTGAGGCGGGCTTGAGCATCACCTTCGCTCCAGCCACTCTGCCGAGCACCTCGTGCGGGATCGTCGTCCCGGCGAGATTAACAACCCTCATACGCTTGCGGGCGCGTTCCGAGGCTTTGCGCATTGCGTCGGGCACGGCGTTCGCCTTGCCCACACCCATCGAGATGGTACCGCGCTTGTCGCCGACCACCACCGTCACGCGGAATTGGAAGCGGCGCCCGCCCTTCACCACTTTCGCCACGCGCGCTATCTCGATGACGCGTTCCTCGAACTGATCCTGCGCTTCGTAATTTTGTTGAGTAGAATTTTTTTCTGCCATTACCTTCTCCACGGGCTCCTAGAACTGCAAGCCGCCTTCTCGAGCGCCGTCTGCTAGCGCCTTCACACGTCCGACATATCGAAAACCACCGCGGTCGAAAACGACCGATTGAATGCCCTTGCTCTTCGCACGCTCGGCAACAGCCTGACCAACAAGTTTGGCTTGCTCCGATTTCTTCATGCCTTTGACCTTTTCACGCAGGTCGCGGTCAAAACTTGAAGCCGACACCAGCGTGCGGCCAGTGCCGTCGTCGATCACCTGGGCATAGATCGCCACCAGGCTCTTGAAAACATTCAGCCTTGGGCGCTGGGCAGTCCCCACCAAATTTTTTCGCACACGCACATGACGGCGCGAACGAGCCACAGAACGGGATTTATTCGCCATGGCTTACTTGGCTCCTTTCGCGGCTTTACCGGCTTTGCGGCGTATCTTTTCACCAGCATACCGGATACCCTTGCCATGGTACGGCTCAGGTGGGCGTACACCGCGGATCTCTGACGCCGTCTGACCGACCACTTCGCGGTCATAACCAAGCACCTTGATCTGACGGGTCTTCTGATCCACTTCGAACGAAATGCCTGCAGGCGGTTCCACTTTTACAGGGTGTGAATAGCCGACGAACAAGGCCAGTACCTTGCCTTCCATCTCGGCGCGGTACCCCACACCCTCCACTCCCAACACAACTTCAAACCCGCTGCTTACGCCGCGCACCATGTTAGCGATCAACGCCCGGGTCGTACCATGCAGGGCACGCTCTGCGGGGTGATCCGACTTGCGCGTCACCACCACCTGCCCGTCCTCCATTGAAATGGAGACGTGCGGTGAAAATATCCGCTTGAGTTCGCCTTTCGGTCCTTTTACGTGGACATTCGAGCCCTGTACATTCACCTGTACACCGCTCGGGATTACCACGGGTAAACGTCCTATACGAGACACTAAAACCTCCTGCCTACCACACCTTGCAAAGAATTTCGCCGCCCACGCCCAATTGCCGGGCGCGCACGCCGGTCATCACGCCTTTGGGTGTGGAGAGGATTGCAACACCGATACCCGAAAGCACCCACGGGATATCCTGTCGTTTGGTATATACGCGGCGCCCAGGTTTGCTCACGCGCTCTATGCCCGTAATCACCGGCTTTCGCGCACGCCGTTCGCCTACATATTTAATCTTCAGGCGCAACACCTTCTGGGTCGAGTCTTCACTCTCCGCCACGTCAAATCCTTCCAGATATCCTTCATCCTTCATGATCCGGGCGATCTCAACCTTCAGTTTGGAACTCGGCATTGCCACGAGTGCATGCCCCGCCATCACCGCGTTGCGGATGCGGGTCAGCATATCGGCTATGGGATCAATAATAGTCATGCTTCACCTCCACCCGTCACCACGACGCCTTCACAACGCCGGGGATTTTTCCCTCCAGAGCCAGCTCCCGGAAACAGATCCGGCACAAGCCGAAGCGGCGGATGTACCCGCGCGCACGCCCGCAGCGCACACAGCGGTTTCGCACCTGGTTGGCATGGGCACGGCGGGTTTCACGATACTGCATACATTTCTTTGCCATAAATTATGCTTCCTTCTTGCTGAACGGCATGCCAAGCAGCTGCAACAACAGGCGCGCCTGGTTATCGTCCCTGGCGGTCGTCACAATGGTGACTTCCATCCCGCGCAGTTTATCGATTTTGTCGTACTCGATCTCCGGGAAGATCAATTGATCCCGCAAGCCGAGGGTGTAGTTCCCGCGCCCATCGAAGGCGTTGGCGGAGACGCCGCGGAAATCACGCACGCGCGGCAAGGCGGTGTTCATCAAGCGGTCGAGGAACGCCCACATGCGGTTGCCGCGCAGAGTCACCTTGGATCCGATCAACCTGCCTTCGCGCAGTTTGAAGTTCGCAATGCTCTTGCGCGCCTTGGTCGCCACAGGTTTCTGCCCGGTGATGGTGGTCATATCCGCCATTGCGGCTTCGAGCGCCTTGGGGTTGTCCATTGCCTCGCCGAGGCCGATATTGACAACAACCTTCTCAACGCGCGGCACCTGCATGATATTCTTCAGATCGAACGCCTTGCGCAGAGCCGGGACAACTTCCTTGTTATATTTATCCTGCAATATATTCATCGTTCGTTACTCCGCGGCTAGTCGATCAACGACTCGCAGTTTTTGCACACACGCCGCGCGCCATCTTCATCGCGCCGGATGGCGACACGGGCGGGTTCATTGCATTTCGGGCAGACCAGCATCACGTTCGAGATGTCGATCGCCCCCTCGAACTGGATCCGGCCCGGGTTGATGTTGCGGCCCGCCTGTGTCTGCACCTGCTTCTGGTGCTTCGTGCGGATGTTCACGCCCTGCACAACCACGCGGCGATCCTTCAAGAGGACATTGATCACCTCGCCGCGCTTGCCTTTATCTTCGAGGCGTCCGCTGATGATTTCGACGGTGTCGCCTTTTCGTAATTTGACTTTCATTCCTGACTACTCCTCAACCTACAGCACTTCCGGCGCGAGCGAGACGATCTTCATGAAACCTTTTTCACGAAGTTCCCTCGCCACGGGTCCGAAAATACGCGTGCCTTTCGGGTTCACACCGTCGGCATCCAGGATGACCGCGGCGTTATCGTCGAAGCGGATGTAGGAACCGTCTTCGCGGCGCCATTCCTTCGAGCAGCGCACAATGACTGCGCGCACCTTCTCGCTCTTTTTGACTCCGCCCTGCGGCGAAGCGGACTTCACCGAGGCGACGACCACATCTCCGATGCTCCCATATCTGCGCGTGGATCCGCCCAGGACATGGATCACGAGTAGTTCGCGGGCTCCGGAATTATCGGCAACCTTCAGACGGGATTCATGCTGAATCATGCCTTATTCCTCCACCTTCAAATCCGCCACACCGGTATCCTCTGTACGGATTTCGCGATTGACAATGCTCTCCTCGACCTTCAAGTCCGCCACGCCCGTATCCGCCGTGCGGATTTCGCGTTTGACAATCGACTCCACCACCCAGCGCTTGTCGCGCGAAAGCGGCTTCGATTCGACAATCTGGACCTGATCGCCGATCTGGCAGCCCAGTTCATCGTGTGCCTTGAAGCTTTTGCTTCGGTGGACGACTTTTCGATACAACGGGTGCCGGAACACGCGCGTGATCTCGACCACCACGGTTTTTGTCATTTTGTTACTGGTAACAAAACCAGTCATGCGACGACGATCGTTCATGCTTCACCTTCCAGAGTCTCAGCCTGTCCCTGCTCGTTCAGGATGGTCTGCATGAGGGCGATTTCGCGCCGCAGGGTTCGCAGACGGCTGGCATCGGTCAACTGACCCGACACCCGCTGAAAACGCAGTTTCATTAATTCCTCACGGGCATCCGAGAGTTTCGTCTCGATCTCGCCCGGTTTGAGGTTTCGTAAATCTTTTGCCTTCACGGACTTCATGCCGACTCTCCTGCCTCGTGACGGGCAACAACCTTCGTCTTGATCGAGAATTTATACTGGGCATTCTTGAGCGCCTGCACTGCGGTTTCCGCGTCCAGACCGCCCACTTCGAACATGATCCGCCCGGGCTTGACCACAGCCACGTAATATTCCACGTTGCCCTTGCCAGATCCCATGCGGGTCTCGGGGGGTTTGTGTGTGAACGGCTTCGCCGGGAAGATGCGGATCCAGACCTTGCCGCGCCGCTTCATCTCTCGGACGATGGTCCTGCGTGCGGCTTCGATCTGCCGCGCCGTCACCCAGCCGGGTTCCAACGCCTGCAGACCAAATTCGCCGAAGCTGACCTCCGCACCGCGAAGAGCCTTTCCCTTCATTCTGCCGCGCATTTGTTTGCGCCACTTTACACGTTTTGGCATCAACATAAGATAATTACCTTTTCAAGATACACAACAGGTCGTGTTACTTGCTGACGTACACGCCTTCGGTTGTCTCCACTTTTTCCTCGACTTCAGGCGTCGCCTCACCCTTGTAGATCCACACCTTCACACCCAGCTGTCCGTAGGTTGTAGTCGCCTCGGATTTGGCGAAATCCACGTTGGCGCGCAGAGTCTGCAGCGGGACGCGCCCTTCGCGCAGCCACACATCGCGCGACATTTCCGCGCCGCCCAGCCGCCCCCCCACCATGATCTTGATCCCTTCGGCGCCCTGCTTCATCGCCTGCTGGATCGCCCGCTTCATCGCGCGGCGATAGGCAATGCGGCGTTCGAGTTGATCGGCAATGTTGCGTGCAACCAGCATCGCGTCGGTGTCGGGTGAACTGATTTCCTTGATATCCAGATCCACCTTCTTGCCGACAAGGGTTTCGAGGCTCACGCGGATCTTTTTCACGCCCTCGCCCTTGCGTCCGATAAGGATGCCGGGCTTGGCGGTATGAATCGAGACCTTAATCTTGCCCGGGTACCGCTCCACATCTATACGTGAAATGCCTGCCTTGCCATTCTTAATCGTATCCGGCAAATCCTTGCGGAGCACACGGACATCCGCGCTCTTCGCCGCGCTACCCTTCGACACAATTCCCTGCAACAAGGCACGGATGGCAAGATCCTGGTGAAGCTGTCGGCGGTATTCGGAGCCTTCAGCAAACCAACGTCCCTGCCAGGGCTGGTTAATTCCAAGGCGCATGCCAATCGGATGAACTTTTCGACCCATAATTTCTCCTTGTTACGCCCCGCGCTCGCGCAAGACGACGGTCACATGTGAATTGCGGCGCAGAATCGGCTTGAACCGTCCGCGCGCACCGAAGCGGCGCCACTTCCGTGTGGGAGCCTCGTCGGCGAAAATCTTCGATACGATCAAATCATCACGGCTGACACCAAAATTCTCCTCTGCATTCGCCACCGCCGAAGCCAACAGCTTACGCACCGGCATTGCCGCAGCTTTGGGAACGAAGCGGAGCATTTCGAGCGCCTCGTTGGCGCCTTTGCCGCGTACCAAATCCACCACGAGGCGCACCTTCTGCGCAGACATGGGTAGAAATCTCAAGTGTGCTTGAATATCATGCATGGCGTACTACCTTACGTGGCGGCCGCGGGAGAAGATGGAGCGGCGGCTTTCTCACCGATGGTGTGCCCGCGGAAGGTCCGCGTCGGGGCGAATTCGCCCAAGCGATGGCCGACCATGTTTTCGGTGATATAGATCGGTACGTGACGACGTCCATCGTGGACGGCAATGGTATGCCCGACCATCTGGGGGAAGATCACGCTGGCGCGACTCCACGTCCGCAAGACCTTCTTTTCGCCTTTCTGGTTCATGGCTTCGATTTTTTTCAACAATTTGGGTTCCACGAAGGGACCCTTTTTCAATGAACGTGACATGCTTACCTCAACTCAATTAGCGGTTCGTCTTGCTGCGGCGGCGGACGATATATTGATCGGTCTTCTTGTTGCGCCGGGTTTTATATCCGAGAGTGGGCTTGCCCCACGGGCTTTTCGGTCCGGGAAGACCGATGGGCTGGCGTCCCTCACCGCCGCCGTGCGGATGGTCGCGCGGGCTCATCGCCGAACCGCGTACGGTTGGGCGGATGCCCTTGTGTCGTTTGCGCCCTGCCTTGCCGAGTTTCACATTGCCATGATCGAGATTCCCGATCTGGCCGATCGTCGCGTGACAAGTCTGGCGCACGAGGCGAACCTCGCCGGAGGGCAAGCGCACCTGCGCAAAATCGCCTTCCTTGGCGAGCAACTGCGCCGCACCGCCTGCGGATCGAACCAACTGACCGCCGCGCCCATCCCTGACTTCGATGTTGTGGATCAGAGTGCCAACTGGGATGTTCGAGATTGGGAGCGAATTGCCCGATCGGATCTCGGCTCCCGCGCCGGCCATGACTGAATCGCCGACTTTGAGATCGACCGGAGCGACAATATATCTCTTCTCGCCATCGGCATAATGCAGGAGGGCAAGACGTGCCGTGCGGTTCGGATCGTATTCGATAGCCGCCACCTTCGCGGGGATGTTGCGCTTATCTCGCTTGAAATCCACGATGCGGATGGAGCGGCGATGCCCGCCGCCGCGGTGACGGACCGTGACACGCCCATGGACGTTGCGTCCGCCGTGCTTTCGCAACGGAAGCAGAAGCGAACGCTCAGGTGTTGACTTGGTGATCTCCTCGAACGTGTGTCCGGTCATCCCGCGCGTACCGGGAGTTACGGGTTTGTACTTTTTAACTGCCATTACTGCACCCCTTCAAAAATTTGAAGTGTCTGACCCTCAGCCAGTGTGATTATCGCCTTCTTGAATCCAGACTTGCGGATCAACATGCGGCGGCTGCGCAACCGGCGGCCGCGCTTGGCTGTGGTGTTGATGATATTGACGCGTTCCACTTTCACATCATACAACGTTTCAACGGCATCCTTGACCAGTTTGCGGGTCGCAGAGTCCGAAACGATGAAGGAATATTGGTTGAGCCTTCCCGACTGATAACTCGTTTTTTCAGTCACGAGGGGGCGGCGAAGCACGTCATAAATCGTAGTCATCTCTATCTCCTATCCCAGTTTCGCCACCAGGGCATCCAACGTCGCGACAGGCATGATTACTTTATCGTAGCTGAACAGGTCGCGGATATTTAAATAGCCCGCGAGCAGCACCTTGGCATCATCGAGATTCTTGATGGTTCGCATCGCGTTATTGTAGGACTCATCCTTTTGCGGCAGGACAACCAGCGCTGTTGAATTACCGACCAGTTTGTTCAACGCCTGTGAGACCGCCCGGGTCTTTGTTTCTTCAAGATTAAGATCCGCCACGATGACCACACCGGACTCCTTAGCCTTGGCAGACAACGCCGAGCGGAGCGCCGCCTGACGCATCTTCTTCGGCATCCGTTGCTCGTAACTGCGCGGGTGCGGTGTGTGGATGCGTCCGCCGCCTACCCACTGCGCGGCGCGGCGCGAACCCTGACGTGCGCGTCCGGTACCCTTCTGCTTCCACGGCTTGGCGCCGCCACCGGCAACCTCCCCACGAACCTTGGTGTCGTGCGTGCCAAGGCGCGCATTTGCCATCTGGCGCACATACGCCTGGTGCATCAGGTCGATATTAATGGGGGCTTCAAAAATTGCAGCGGGGAGTTCAACTTCGCGCAATTTCTTGCCTTCCAAACTAAAAACATCTACTTTCATGATTGACCAGCTCCCGTTATCTCTGCGCCTATTGCTTGCGCGCCTCTTTAATCATCACGATGCCGCCTTTACCGCCTGGAACCGCGCCATTAATGCCCAACAGGTTGCGCTCGGCATCGACCAGCACGACCTTCATCGCCTGCACAGTGACGCGCTCATCACCCATGTGTCCTGCGCCGCGGGCATTCTTGAACACACGACCTGGCGTTGTGCCTGCACCGCGCGAACCGGGAGCACGATGCCGATCAGACTGGCCGTGTGTTTTCTTGCCGCCGGCAAAATGGTGGCGCTTCACAGCTCCCGCAAAACCCTTGCCTTTGCTTGTGCCGATCACGTCCACGCGTTCCCCCACAACAAACGCTTCCACTGTCAACTTGTCGCCCACATTCGCGGATTCCTTCGAGCGAAACTCGCGCAGGAATCGCAGAGGGGGCAGTTGGGTCGCCTTCAGGTGTCCTAATTCACCGGACGAAAGTTTCTTCGGGTGAGTCTCCCCAAATCCAAGCTGGATGGCGGAATAACCGTCCTTTTCCTGCACACGCACCTGTGTAACGTAACATGGCCCAGCTTCGATGATCGTCACGGGATATGCGACGCCTTGCTCATCGAAGATCTGGGTCATGCCGATCTTCTTTCCAATAAGCCCTTTTAACATACTCGGTTTTCTCCTTCAAAAGTTTGATGAGACTGTCAATCCGGGCTTGGACTGCATCATCTCCGGGCAACACAGTAAACGGCTGGGCGGGACGCGTCCGGTTTTGGTGCTCCCGCGCACAAGACTGTTCTTGTGCTGTCGAAATTAGAGAGTAGAGATTCATCGAACTGGTCTCTACTCTCCGTATAACGACCTGCTAAATCTTTATTTCTATATCCACGCCCGCGGGTAAGGTCAGGCGCATCAGCATATCGATTGTCTTCGAGTCCGGATCCAGCACATCGATCAAACGGTTGTGCGTTCGGATCTCGTAATGCTCATGAGAGTCCTTGTCTATAAAAGTCGAGCGCCGTATTGTAAACCGTTCAGTCTTGGTTGGCAAGGGTACCGGACCCACAACATGGGCACCGCTTCGTTCAGCGGTTTCGACGATGCGACGGGCGGATTGATCGAGAACCCGGTGATCGTATGCCTTCAAACGTATGCGAATCTTTTGTTTGGTCATTCCGATACCTATTCCAAAATTTTGGTGACGACACCTGCGCCGACGGTGAGACCGCCTTCACGGATGGCGAACTTGGAGCCCTGCTCGAGAGCCACCGGCACGATCAGCTCGACGGTCAGGTTGACATTGTCGCCCGGCATCACCATCTCCACGCCCTCCGGCAAGGCAATGTTCCCCGTCACATCCATCGTCCGGATGTAGAACTGCGGCCGGTACCCGCTGAAGAACGCCTTGTGCCGACCGCCCTCTTCCTTC
>DATKAU010000222.1:0-4679 GCA_035514655.1 Anaerolineales bacterium | reverse complement strand
GAGAAAAAGAAAACCTGTGTTTGCCGATTCGCTGAGAAACATGCTATCCCTTCAAACTACTCATCTGGTCCACATCGATGCTGCGCCTGGACTTGAAGATCTCCACGATCAACGCGAGACCCACCGCCACCTCCGCTGCGGCAACCGCGATCACAAAGAAGACGAAGATCTGCCCGCTGAAGGATTTGATCGCACTGCTGAACGCCACGATGGCAAGGTTTGCCGCGTTCAACATCAACTCGATCGACATGAAGATGATCAGCGCGTTGCGGCGGATCAGCACGCCCGTCACGCCGATGGTGAACAGGATGGCGGACAGGATGATGTAATAATCCACGGGAACCATTATTTTGTAACCCCTTTCTCTTTTTTGGTCAGGATGATCGCACCGACCATGGCAACCAGCAAAAGTATGGACACCACTTCAAACGGCAGGAGATATTCGTTGAACAGTGTCATGCCAAGCTGCCGAAGATTCTCCGTCGCATTGACTGCTGCGTCGGGCGCGAGAACGTTTCCTTCAGGGCGGGCTTTCGTTATGAGCAGGTACGCCGCCTCCACACCAAGCAGGATGGAAAGCCCGATGGCAAGCGGTCTCTGCCACGGGAGTACCTCAGATTTGGGCAGGCTCTCCGCGCCGAGCAGCATGATTACGAACAGGAACAACACCATGATTGCACCCGCGTACACGGTGACCTGCGCCATGGCAATGAGTGGCGCGCCGAGCAGAAGATAGAACACCGCCACCGTGATGAAGTTCAACACAAGATACAACGCCGAGTACACTGCGTTGCGGCTGATCAGCATGCCCAGCGCGGAGGCGATGGCGATTAGGGCAAGGAGTAAAAAGAGGGCGAGGTCGATGGTCATAAGTTCTCTGCGAGTAATTAGTAAATCGTAATTGGTATTACGATTTACTAATCTTTAGGATTCTCCATCTCCGGTACAGACCGTGTGTGCACACCTGGCTCCACCTTTTGCGGAGTCAGCATCGCGGAGGCGGGAACAGGTTCGAGCAGCATATCCTTGGTGTAGATCGCCGATCGGCGGTCGTAATAGGAGAGTTCGTAATTATCGCCCAGCGTGATCGCCTCGGTCGGGCAGGCATCCTCGCAGTAGCCGCAATAGATGCAGCGGAGCATGTTGATCTCGTAGGTGGAGGCGTATCGTTCCCCGGGAGCGAAGCGTTTCTCGTCCGTGTTTTCGGCAGCTTCCACGAAGATCGCATCCGCAGGGCAGGCGGCGGCGCACAGCGAACACCCGATGCACTTCTCGAGCCCGTTGTCATAGCGGTGCAGCACGTGACGCCCGCGGAACCGCTTGCGGACGGGTCTCTTCTCCTCGGGGTATTGAATCGTCACGGGCTTCTCGCCCATCGATTTGAGCGTCGTCCACAAGCCGCGGACGAGTTCAACCAGGGGATCAAGTGCGCCCATACGAATGTCTCCTCAATGCACGATATATTCCAACCACACCGATTAACACAACCATCACAGAGGCGGCGGGGATCATCCACATCCACAGCGCGTTCCCCGTCTCTTCCGCCAGCAAAATCCCGGTGGCGGTAATGAATACGGTCGCCAGCGAGACAGGCAGGAGTACCTTCCAGCCGAAAGCCATCAGCCGGTCATAACGCAGGCGAGGCCATGTGGCGCGCACCCAGATCATGCCGAAGAGCAACACTACAATCTTGATTAACATGTACACAGGTCCGAGCAGCGGAAATTGATCCACGAACGGACCGAGATACCCGCCGAAGAAAAAGACCGCGGCCATGGCGCAGATGATGATCATCTTCTGGTATTCAGCCATGAAGAACAGCGCGAACTTCATGCCCGAGTATTCCGCATGGTAACCCGCCGTCAGTTCCTGCTCGGCTTCGGGCATGTCAAACGGCGCGCGGTTAACCTCGGCGAGGGTGGCGATCCAGAAGATCAGCGCACCAACAGGTTGAAGCGCCACAAACCACATCGATCGCTGTGCCTCCACGATCTCCCTCAAACTCATCGAATCGGCAAGCAGGATGACCGGCACCATCGAAATGCCGAGTGCCAGTTCATACGAGATCATCTGCGCAGTGGAGCGCATCCCTCCGAGCATCGCGTACTTGCTGTTGGAGGACCAGCCCGCCAGCACGATCCCATACACGGCAATCGACGCGATGGCTGTGAAATACAACACACCCACATTGATATCCGCGAGGTATAACTTGATTTCACGCCCGAACAAATTGAACGACGTTCCCCACGGGATGACCGCGCCGATGATCGTTGATGGCACCAGCGTCAGGATCGGCGCAAGGAAGAATACAAACTTGTATGCCTTGGCCGGCGTGAGTTCCTCCTTGAAGATCAACTTCACGGCATCGGCGATGGGCTGCAACAAGCCAAACGGTCCTGCGCGGTTCGGTCCGATGCGCACCTGGATGCGCGCCAGCGCGCGGCGTTCATACCAGGTAAGGTATGCAAAGCCGGTCAGCAGGCCCAGGATCAAAACAAGCGATTTGATGAACCACTCGAGCCAGAGAGTCCAATCCGTGATCATGGCTTCACCCTTATAAGGACGGGTTCGCGAATGGCAATGCCCATCGAACGCGGCACCAGCGCGACCTCCTCCGCAATCGATGCATCCAGTCTTACAACCGCCTGCCCGCTCGTGCCGTTGAAACTCACGTTCACCGTCTGCCCGGCGCGCAGGCCCAGCCTGCTCGCGGCATCCGGATGCAGAGATACGCTCGCCTCACCGATCCGCTCGTGCAGCAATTCAGATGACATCACGGTTGTGCCGCGGTCATACAGCTTGTTGACGGGCACAGCGAGCAATTCCTTTTCCCTCGGATGCGGAACCGCTTCTTTCTGGACCCTCGGTATGCTCAGCCGTTCCCCGCGCGTTGCCGCCGCTGAGAGATGCACGCCCAAGCCATCCTTGTTCTCATATGTAGTGCCGCCGTAGTACAAGTCGCCGCGCCCGACGATGGGGAACTGCTCCTTCACCTCCGCGAGTTTTCCATAGTCCAAACCCTCGAACGCTTTCACCGTCTCGGCAAGCAGGTCGAACACCACCGATACAGACGTGCCTTCGAGGATCACTCCCATTTCCCGGGCGATCTGTGAAGTGATGGCGAAATCAGGTTTCGCATCGCCTGTCACCGGCACGGCAGGATAGAACCTCTGCACGCGCCGCTCGCCCGAAGTGAGGGTACCTTCGCGTTCGGTGAACGCCTGCGCGGGGAAAACGACATCGGCGATTTCAGTGGTCGCTGTTTCCATCACATCCTGCACCGCGACGAACTTCGCTTCGGCAAGCGCCTTCGCCAGTTTCGGATCATCGTTCACAGGATCGGCTCCGACGATGTAGACGGATTTGCCCTTCAATGCCTTCACCAAATCTTCTTCCACTGTGAAACCCATCTCCCACGCGCCCTGGTCGTTTGCGCGTTCCCACACACCGATCAGTCCGTTGTTGGGTCTGCCCGTGAAGCCGTTGTCATTCAAGAGTTTCGCGCACGCAGTGGCAAGGCTTGCCGAACCAGCTGCGCCCAGACCTTCGCTCCCATACAGAATGACCACGTTTTCGGCGTTCATCAACGCATCACCCGGCTTGCCTTTCCTCGTCAGGTCGTGGACAGCCCTGGCTTCACTGCCGTATTCATAACGGGCAGTGAACGATGCGTATCGATCGAGTTTTGTCCCGCGCGGGTTCAACACGATCAACATCGCGCCGCGTTCCGCAGCCTGTTTCACGCGCAGGTACCAGATAGGCGCTTCTTCATATAAATCGGAAGCAACGACGACGATCGCGTTACCCTTGCCCATCGGTCCAAAAGTCGTTCCCGCGCCAACGCCGACGAGCGGAGTCAATTCACCGCCTGCCATATGCGAATAGAGATGGGGTTTTCCACCCGCATGGTCGGCAAGAGTCTTCAAGTTGAACAAGTCTTCGTTCGATAATCTTCCCGAAGCAAGAATCACAAAGTCCTTCTTTGCCTTGAGGAATTTCCCCGCGGCGAGTTCGGTTGCGGCGTCCCACGAGGCGCGTGCCAGTTTCCTATCCTTGCGGATCATCGGCCGGCTGAGGCGGTGTCTGCTTTCCGCGTAGTGATAGGCGAAGCGGCCCTTGTCGCAGATCCAGATCTCGTTCACTTCCTCGTTCTGCCGGGGCATCACGCGCTTGACCACGATCTCGCCGCCTGCCCTGGCTTCACGGCGCGTATTTAACGTGGTGTTGCATCCGACCGGACACTGTGTGCAGATCGAAGCCTGAGTATCCAGTTCCCACGGACGCGCTTCGAAGCGGAAGTCCGTGGTGGTCAACGCGCCGACGGGGCAAATATCGGTGGTATTGCCTGAGAAGACCGAATCAAAGCCGGGATCCGAATAGGTGACGATCTGCATGGCACGGCCGCGTTCCGCAAAACCAATTACAGAATCACCCACAATTTCATCCTGAAAACGAATACAACGCGCACACTGGATGCAGCGTTCCTGATCCAGAACGATCAACTCACCCAGCGGTACTCGTTTTCCAAGACGAAGTTTTTCATCATAAATGAAACGACTTTTGCCGGGTCCGTGCGCCATAGTGAGATTCTGCAACGGACACTCACCACCCTTATCACAGATGGGGCAATCCAATGGGTGCGAGGTTAGCAGGAATTCAACCGTGCCTTTTTGCCCGTC
>DATKAU010000221.1:0-12485 GCA_035514655.1 Anaerolineales bacterium | reverse complement strand
TCTTCTCTTCGCGCGTCACGACCACGCGTTTCACCCAGTGCGTGGATCTGTAATACAGGCGATAGCCGCGTTTGGCATACACATACGGGTCGAGTTTCGTATCCACGAAAGGAACCGTGATCTCGCCCACTCGTCCTTTTTCGGGAATGGTGAACCCCGGCTTTTGGTAGTTTGTCTCGACAGGGTAGACCCAGCCCGAGTAGGTGTATCCCTCCCCATTGATCTGGTACCACGCGCTGTTGAAGTCGTTGCCAAACTCGCCGTTTTCCTCGATGGCGGTCACTTTTACAACTTCATCCTTGCCGAAGTGATGGATCTTGTTGGCACTGAAATTCGGCGCGTCATACAACGGGACGCCGCTGATGGTCATGCACCCCTGTGTGACGGATGCAGGCGCGGCGAGGGCACGGTCAAGCCGCAGGTCTTTCAAGGCATAGGCGAGCGACCCGGCGCTGACAAGTTTGAGAAACTCACGGCGGGTGAGTTGGGGGTTGAGCATTCCATAAGTTTAACTGGAAAATGGGCCGAATTGTTCCGTTGTTACTTATTTCTTATACTTGCCCAACTGCGCTTTTGTTGGCGTTCTATAACGCCAACTACACTTTGATCTCCACCCTCGTACCCACAGACCCGTATATTAACTCCTTATCCGGCGGAACAGATGGTGTCGTCCAACGGTAGAGCCATTTCGCGGCTAGCGGGGTCATGTTGATGCAGCCGTGACTGCGCGGACGGCCATAGTCGTTATGCCAGTAGGTGCCGTGGAAGGATGTGCCGTTCTCCTTGATGTAGGTCACCCAAGGCACACCGGGAAGGTCGAATCCGCTCGAGGCGAGATCGCCGGCTGCCATGTGCCGCGTGGGCCGTTTGTGATAAGTAAGGTATTCGCCCTCAGGCGTGGTGTATGTTCCGCTGCGCAGGCGTCCGCCGGTGGAGATGCGCGTCGCGTAGACGAGGCGATTTCCCTCGAATGCCATCAACAACTGTTCCGGCAGATTCACTTCGACGCGCTTGTCCTCATTCGGAACATGCCGGGATAACGGAGCCAGCTCCGAATCCGGGATGAGGCGCACGTGCCTGCCGGGCACGTAATACATTTGCTGAAATTTATCGTCGAGCAGCGCGTACCAGATGCTCCCGTCAAGTGGATCGACCGCGCTGGCTTTCACCCAATGGACGGTCTCGTAGTACAACCGGTAGATGACTTCGGCATTTTGCCCCGGTTCCAACCGCGCCTCGGTAAACGGCACGCTGATTTCGCCGAGGGCGCCCGCCAGAGAGATGTGTGCCGGCTCGTTGAGGATCGTGCGCACCGGCTGGATGCTGCCCGAATAGGCGTACCCTGCTTCCTCCAGTTGATACCACACGCGGTTGTACGCAGCCTCGTCCTCGCTGATCGTGGTGTTGGTGATCGGCACAACGAGATCGTGCCAGTACAATTTTTTTCGTTTCGATTTTTTATCCGGTTCTTCGTAGGACCATAAAATAGTATCGATGATTCGCCCCTGCAGGTTGGCAAACTCGTCCTGTTGATTGAACCCCGATGGAAGGGCAGGCAATACCATCCCCATCATGCCGTAAGCGCTTAATTCCAAAAAGTCACGTCGCGAAATGCCAGGCTTGCTCATAATCCAAATTATTCGTAGGGGCAGACCTGCGTGTCTGCTCTGGGC
Organism: Anaerolineales bacterium; assembly: GCA_035514655.1. GTDB lineage: Bacteria > Chloroflexota > Anaerolineae > Anaerolineales > Villigracilaceae > Defluviilinea. The sequence goes on along the minus strand of DATKAU010000221.1, from coordinate 10,812 downwards.
GGACACAAATATCCGCCCCTGCGATTTAATGATGAACGTTGACCACAGTGCCTTCGAACGCCCAGTTATACAACCATTCTGCATCGGAAATGCTCAAGTTGACGCATCCGTGACTCATGGGCGTGCCGAAGTTGTTATGCCAGTAGGTGCCGTGCAAGCCGTAGCCTTTGTGGAAGTACATAACGTATGGCACGTCCGCCAGATAATACCCAGGCCCCGACATGTTGGTCTTCTTGAGTTTGATCCAGATCTTGTATTTACCTGTCACGGTCGGTGTCATCCACGTTCCGGTGGAAACGACGAACGAATTCACGATCGTATCGCCCTCGTAGGCATAGACCATCTGGTTCGTGAGATCGACGTCGATCCAGCGCACGCCGCCTGTGCTTGTAGAGCCGCTCGCGACGGGAGGCGCGCCGGGCGCTTTTGTAGGCGCGATGTATTCACTCGTCGGCGTATCCGCCACAATATCCATCGCCAGCACGGCAGGCGTTTCTGTGGAAGCGGGCGCAAGCGTGGGAGCATCGGACGGCACGGGGGTGGGCGTGGAGGTTGGAACCTCCGCACCTGTTTCAGGAACAACCAGGTTCGGCTCGGGAGTATCAACAGCCTGTGCGAACGCATTCGCATCAATTGGAGTGACGGATGGCTTGGCGAACTCCACTTGCGCCCAGAGCTTCTCCTGGGTCGGCGCGGGCGCGCTGTCCACCAGATCGGCGAGCGCGGGGTTGTTTGCAGCAGACCACGCGGCGAACGCAAACACGATGCAAATCAGCAAACCAATCGTGGATCCATACATCCATACGCGCGGGTTGGATTTCAATTCGACTTGCGGACCTTCACTTCTCAGCGGACGCTGTATGGGAATGGGGATCGATTCAATGTGAGGCGTCGGCGCTTCGTTTCGATGATGCTCAACGCCAGTCCTCCCAGCCTGGGTCTGATTCAGCCGCTCCTCAGCCCAGTCCACGCCTTTGCGCGCCCGCGAGCTTTTCGGGTTGATCTCGCGCGCCTTCAGTGCATAAGCGAGGGCATCCTCAGGGTTCGGGTCGGATGCGGCAAGGATCAACCACGCGTCCTCCATCTCAGGGGCGAGGAGCGCGGCTCGCTCGCTGAGCATGCGCGCAGTCACTTTATCGCCGCGGCGCAGGGATTCGCGCGCGCGAAGGATGTAATCACGGGCTTGTACGAAGTTGGCATTCATGATTGTCTGCTCGTGCCTCCGTCCACCTTTGGTTTTTCAAGGCGGCGGCAGGGTATTTATGGTCCCCGCCGAGGACGGCGGAGAGCGGTTGCTACCATTGAATTTCGACGGGCGTGCCCATCTCAGCCCAATCATACAACAATTTTGACTCGTATGTGCTTAAAACCACACACCCGTAGGATACAGGACTGCCGAGATACCCCTCCCACAGGGTGGCGCCGTTTGGCAGAATCGGCAGGGCATGGATCCCGTTTTCAAGACTGCCCGAATAGTAAATGCCAAGCCAGTTGGGCATCCAGATGTTCCACGTGGCGCCATAGGCATTATCGAGTTTGGTCTGCACAGCGAAGATGCCGGTGCGGGTGGCGTTGTTGATGCCGGTGGAAGCCACGAAACTGTAGACGAGATTGTTGCTCTCGTAGGCATACAGGTGCTGTTCTGAAATATCGACGAGAATATATTTCCCATTCGTGTTCATGACCGGCGCGTAGGCTTGAGGCTGCTCCGGCTGTGAAATGGGAACGGACGGGTTCTCAACGATCTCCATCGTGATCGAACCGGGGGTTTCCGTGAATGCAGGCAATGTCGGCGATATGGACGAGGGGATGGGTGCGTCGGTGGACAGGCTGGTTACCGTTTGCGAAGCAGTCGGCTTGGGCAGGTCAACTTGTGCCCAGAGATTCTCCTGTGTGGGGACCGCGGTCGCGAACAGGATCGCGCCGGCGGGCGAGGCGGTGAACAGGAACAGGGCAAGGGCAATGCATCCGAATGCCAGGAGCAGGCCAAGGGCAGGAACGAGGCGTCCGCTGTTTTTCATGGGGTCAGGTTGTGGACAGGTGTCGATTCGATGTTTTCATTGTTGGCGAAGCACAGGATTCCGTCCGCCACGCCCGCAGCGACGCGGTCGGTCTCCTTCGTTAGAATCTCGCGGTCAAGGTTGAGGAATCCGGTCTCTATGATCGCAGCGACTGTGCTTGGGTCTATTTCGCGGAAGGCGTGATATTCGCGCATATCACCCGTGATGCTTCCCGCATGGAAGGTGAGGGCGGTCGTTTTCTGGTACCGGTCTACAAGGCAGGCGGTGAGGCGGTTGGCGCGATTGATATCGTAGGTGTTCAATGCCGCGGCAACCTTGAAGCCGGTGGCTTGATCGTTGACGTACTCGCACGAATCGTTGTGGATGGACACGATGGCGAGCGCCCGGTAGCCGTTGAGGCGCGTATCGAATTCGCGCAGGAGGTCAACCTGATAGCCCGCCTCGGTCAACTGCTGCTGGACGAGCGCGGCGATCTCGAGGTTGACATCCATTTCGGTGAGGGTGACACCGCCGTTGCCATCCACACACACGGCGCCCGAGTCGTTGCCCCAATGTCCGGCAACGATCCCGATCCGCACCTGGGGCTGGGGCGTGAACACGGCATTCTCCGCGGTGCGAGGGGTAAGCAGGAGACCCAGGCGTTCATAGAACTCGCCATCGGCAAGACCCTGCGAGGGGAGCGCCGTGAACAGGGTTGCCAGCAGGATGGCAACGCCGATGGTGGTTTGCAGGGCACGCACGGGGCGTGTGCGGATCTTTTGCGGGGTGGAGGTCATGTCGCGTGTACAGGTAATGGTAACTGGTAAGGATTTAACCTGCAAGGGATCGGATTGGAAAGATGGGCGTTATTCTTGTGCTCCTGCCAAAGGATTTACACCACCGGAGTGCACAAAGAACACGGAGAAAACCTAAAAAATCTCTGTGTAGTATGTGTTCTCTATGGTACGAGAAAACCAAACCGGCTATTTAGCCGCTTCCCCATTGGGGATTTTGTCTTGACTCGCCCCTCCCTCGCCATTATGATGAAAATACATTTGGAGAACACATGACCCTTGATTCGGAACAACTCCGCCAGGCCATGCGCGCGTGGACAACCGGCGTGGCTGTCGTTACGGCAGTCCATGACGGTCAACGCTACGGGATGACAGTCAACTCGTTCACATCCATTTCCCTCGAACCGCCATTGATTGCGGTTACCTTGAAACAATTAACTCATACGCACGAACTGGTGGAAAAATCCGGCGAATTTGCAGTGACCATCCTTGCCTCCCGGCAGAAGGATCTCTCCCTGCGTTTTGCCGGCAAGATACCCGACGTGACGGATCGCTTCGAAGGTGTATCAACGGAGACTCTTTCCTCGAACGCGCCGCTGATTAAAGATGGCCTCGCGTTTTTCAACTGCCGCGTGATGAACGCGTACCCGGTCGGCGAAAACACGTTGTTCGTTGCAGAGGTGGTGGATGTACGAAGCGAAGGCGAAGGCGACCCGCTGGTGTATCACAACCGGGTGTATTGGAGCCTGAGTTCTCCCTCACCCTAGCATCTCCTTCGGAGTGTTTCGCGATCTTCCTCCGGAGAGGGGAGGCTTGTTGCATGCAGGACAAATTAACGCACGATGAACAACAAATCCTCCTTCGCCTGGCGCGGGAGGCGATGATATTGCGCGTGAAAGGCGGGAAACTGCCGCGGCTCGATCTTTCATCCCTGCCGGAGAGGCTGCGCGAGGATGGCGCCTCGTTCATCACTTTGACGATCCGCGGCGAACTGCGCGGGTGCATCGGCGCGTTGGAACCGCATCAGCCGCTGGCGGAGGATGTGCGCGAACACGCCGCCGCGGCGGCGCTCGAAGATCCGCGCTTCGCCCCGGTGAGTGAAGGCGAATTGAGCACGATCCAGATTGAAGTCTCGCGGTTGACGCGCCCGGTTCAGCTCGAGTACGCAGACGCGGATGATCTGATATCGAAACTCAAGCCGCACGTGGATGGGGTCATTTTGCACGATGTCTTCCACCACGCCACGTTCCTGCCGCAAGTGTGGGAAAAGATCCCGGACCCGGTTGAATTCCTCAACCAACTGTGCTGGAAGATGGGGATGAGCGAAAACGCGTGGCGGGCAAAGCATCTTGAGGTGTTCACCTATCAAGCGGAGGATTTTCACGAGTCCCCGAACAACCAGGCAGCCTGAAGAAGTTCGGGGGCGAGTAGGGTAAAATCAACCCATGTCGGACGAAGTCTTCCAGGATGCAGTGGAGGCACTGCGCGAGGGAAACAAAACCAAAGCCCGTGATCTGCTCACGGGTTTGCTTAAGACCGACCAAAGCAATGCAACCTATTGGGTGTGGATGAGCGCCACGGTGGATTCGGCAAAGGAACGGATCTACTGCCTGCAGACCGCGTATAAACTCGACCCTGACAACGCCACCGCCAAACGCGGTTTGATCCTGCTCGGCGCGCTGCCGCCCGATGAAACTGTCCAGCCGTTTTCGTTGAAGCGACCGCGCGCCTGGGAGGAAAAACTCCTGCTCGCGCACGAAAAACCAAAACCGAAGGGTCTTGCCGCGTTGCGCGCCAGCCCGGTCTTCCGCCTTGGCGGGATCGCCGTGCTCATCACAGGGTTGGCGGGCGCGGCGTATTTCGGCTTCATCGCGCCGCGCGCCCTACAGGCGGGACCGCCCACGCGCACACCAGGTCCTTCGCCGACATGGACCTCGACCCCGACCGCGCTCAACGCGACGGGACAGCCCGGGTCGCTCAATACACCTGCCCCACTTTCTGAATTGCTCTCAGTACAGTACACCCCCACGGCGTTATACGTCAACACACAACGTCCGCCGATCTCGAGCGATGTCTACTTCCGATTTGAGCGTGCGTTTGAGCGCGGCGACTGGGATGAAGCAATCGCCGCGATGCAGGATGTAGCGCGCCTTGAGCCTGACGCTGCCGATCCCTATTATTACATCGGCGAATCGTACCGCTTCAAGGGTGATCCCGGCAGCGCCATCTCTGCCTATGGCCTCGCCCTCGAAAAGGATCCCGAATTCGGACCCGCCTATGTGGGACTGGCGCGCGCGCGTTTGCAGATCGACCCGGGCGCGAATGCGCTTCCCCTGCTGGATGAAGCAATCCGCTTCGACCCCAACTTCGGTGAGGCATACCTCGAACGCGCAAAGGTCAAGATGAGGGATAACGATATCCAGGGCGCGATCCTCGACCTCGGCACTGCTGACCGTCTTCTGCCAAACTCGCCGCAGGTGTACTACCACCTCGCATTGGCGCGGCAAAGGGAACGCGACTACGATCTGGCGCTGAACGCCGCCCTGCGCGCCAACGAACTCGATGTGACGTCCCTGCCCGTGTATCTGCTGCTGGGGCAGTTGTATGCCGAGACCGGTCAACCTGAACCGGCAGTGCAGGCTCTGGACACCTTCCTCGAATACAACGAAGGCGATGCCGGTGCATACGCGTTATATGGCAGGCTGCAATTTGCACTTGGTGTATACGACGAAACGATCCGGAGCATGAACCGCGTCATCACGCTCGACCGCAACCGGCGCGACGCCTACCTCTATCGCTTCTACGCCAACGTGGAATTGGGGAATGGTGAAGCTGCCGATGACGATATAGACCGCCTGCTTCAGTTTTACCCCGATCTATTCGAATTCAACATCGCCCTCGTCCGCGCACATCTGATTCAAGATCGCAACGGGAGCGCGCTTCAGATTTTGGAAAGGGCTGTCGGGCTCGCAGAAACTGACGAGCAAAGAGCCATCGCCTACTTCTGGGGCGGCGTGGTGCACGAGGAACGCGAAGAATTTGACGATGCTGCAGAGTACTGGCAATTGCTGTTGGATTTACCCGAAGATGCTACCACCGAGGAACAACGCGAAATTGCGGAGGAGCATCTGCTCGATATCCGCACACTGACCCCCACGCCCACCTCTACGCGGACGAGAACTCCGACCGCAACCAGAACTCCGACCCGTACGCTCACGCCCACGCGGACACCAACTCCCACACGGACACCGACTCCAACACGGACACCTTAATTCAATAGCGACTGATTTCTCAGTCGCTATTGAATTTAAGTTTTGGCAAACTTCTTCCTATCCTCTTCACACGGGCACAGCGCACGCAGATAATGCCAGTTATAGATCCCGTAATCGTGTCCGTCCTCCCAAACGAGAGTCAATGCGTACGAACCGGTGGCGACCACATTCGAGAGACGCGTGGCAGGCGATTCGACCATAGGCAGGGTGAACACGTTGGGATCGGGTTCCGGTTTCATGTTTTCATGCCCGCCGCGGCACGAGGCGCACGGGCACGCTGCGCGCAGCAGTTCGAAGGGGTACACGCTCGTGTGCCCGTCGTTCCAGGTGATGGTGAGTTCGCGCTTGCTTTTATTGGCTGTGATGCCGGTGGGTTTTTCGTTCATGAATTCCTCGCTGGTAGGGGCGGGGTTTCCCCGCCCTCCTGGTTGATCCGTACCGGGGCGAGATGATCCTTCGACTGGCTCAGGACATCGCCTCACCCTTACAAATAATTTATGGTGATGGGATATATGTCAAAAAATCAGATGCCGCCCAGCCCGCGCGGGACTCATCGTACGGCGCGACAAGATACCACCAGCTATATCCATCCACTTCGCGCGGACCGTCGCGCACGATGAACACCTCCGAATCGAAGCCGAGGAAATCGGGGTTGCCGTTCAATCCCGGTTCCGAACGGATGCGAAGCCCTTCGCCGTCCGTCCCGGAGATCTGCACGTAATTGCCGATGGCGATCCCGGTTGGGGCGGGCGTCGGTGCGAAGGGATCGACCGTCGCCGTGGGCGGCGCGTTCGAGGTGGAGGTCGAGGCGGGGATCATGGTCACATCCGCGGGGACAAACCCTGCTTCAGAGGATTGAAGCGGGGAGGTGAATCCGATGGAGATGGCGGTGATCAGGAGCAGGAGTCCCGCCACGAGGATCGCGCCAAGGATCACCCAGCGGTTAAACAATTGACTGAACTTCATGGATCTCCATGATGGTTGTTTTTCAACAGTTTCATTCCGAGCGGGGGCACGAGCAGTTTGAGGGCGCCCGATCGAACGTTGATCTCGACACTTTGGGCGGAGCCGCGCGGCTCGCCATCGGTCTGCATCCAGAACGGGGACTCGCCCTCGACGCGCAGGTTGTGAAACGTAATCTTGCGCACCGCGTCGGAGGTGAGGTGCCTGCCGCGCCACATATCGTAGGCATGGCGGAGTGCGTCGCCAAGGTTGCTCCCGCTGAACAGCCAGATGTCGAGCAAGCCGTCGTCGAGAAAGGCTTCAGGCGAGAGAATGGAATGACCACCGAGGTAATGCCTGATGTTGGTGGTGACCGCGACGATGTAATGCCCCTCCACTTCGACACCGTCTGCCCATAAACGGAGTTGTACACCGCTCCATCGCGCGGCGTTCCAGATTGTGCGCGCCGTGTATTCGGGCAGGGAAAAAAATTTTTCGAGCCGGATGCGCGGTTCGAGCGAATGGATGGTGAGCGCGTCAAGCCCGATGCCCGCCCACATCATGAACGAAACCTGGTTGCACATGCCCACATCCACAATGTGGCAGGGCGCATTGGCAAGAATCGATGCGTTCTTTTTAAACGCCCATGGATGAGTCAGCGTAAACGGGCGCAAGCCGAGTTCAATGCCCCACACGTTTGCCGTGCCCGCCGGAAGGACGCCGAGTGCGGTCTCCGAATCGATCAAGCCGTTGACAACGTTGCCGATCGTGCCGTCGCCGCCGACGGCAAACACCGCGTCCTTTTTCTCCGTCGCGGCTTGCTTCGCCAGTTCGATTGTGTGCGCGCCGCTTTTGGTCTCCGCCGCATCTGTTTTCCAACCGGCGGATTCCAACTCACGAACAACAGACTTGATGAAGGGCCTGACGGAGAACCGTCCCGCGGCGGGATTGTAGACGATCACTGCGCTTCGCATGGGAAGGATTATACCTGCCCCACCCATCCTCCCCAAATTCGAAAGAAGTGGAATGAGAGTTATTCAAACCGTCTTTACGGATTTTGGGGAGGTGCCGCTTTAGCGGCGGAGGGGGTCGGCGGTGATATAATATTTTTCGATCATGGAAGCCGGCACGCTCCTCAACAAACGCTATCAACTGCTCGAACAACTCGGCACGGGCGGCATGTCGAACGTGTATCGCGCGCGCGATCTCATGCTCGAACGCAGCGTCGCCATCAAGATCCTGCACGAAGATTATTCGAAGGATCAATCCTTTCAGGATCGCTTCCGGCAGGAGGCGCGCGCCGCGGCGAATCTCTCGCATCCCAACATCGTCACCGTCCACGACTTCGGCTTTGATTTCGGTCAGTTGTTCATCGTCATGGAGTACGTCCCCGGCAAGGATCTCAAGTCCATCCTCCGCCAGCGCGGCCGCTACACCGTGGATGAGGCGATTCCGCTGATCGTGCAAGCCTGCGCGGGCCTCGGTTATGCCCACCGCGCCGGTCTCGTCCACTGCGACGTCAAGCCGCACAACATGATCGTCATGCCAGACAGCCGCCTCAAGGTAACGGACTTCGGCATCGCCCGCGCCCTCTCCACCATCCTGCCCGACGAACGCGCCGATGTGGTCTGGGGCTCGCCGCAATATTTTTCGCCGGAACAAGCCGTGGGCGAGCCGCCCTCTCCCGCCTCCGATGTCTACTCGCTGGGCGTTGTGCTATACGAGATCCTCACCGGCGCGCTTCCGTTTAATGCCCCCACCAGCGAGGAACTTGCGCGCATGCACCTGCAGGACCAGCCCATCCCGATCAGCGAATACATCCCCGATGTGGCGCCTGCGCTCGAACAGATTGTGATGAAGGTACTATCCAAGGAGCCCGCCGCGCGTTATCGCACCGCCGATCAACTTGGGCGTGTCCTTCTCAAGTTTGGGACTGAGCGCGAGACGGCGCCCGCGCCCGCCCTGCATCTGACCCCCGAAGCGGTGACCACATACCGCCAGCCGGAACCGCCTCCCACTCAGCCCGAGCCTGTCTCCTCCGACCCTGAAGTAGCAATTCCTGACATTGATTGGGGAACCATTATGCTGGCATTACTCGCCTTGATCTCCGCCGGTGGATTGATCCCATTCTGGATTTATATCTACTTCGTCTATAACCCGCGCTAACATTCCGCGCATCCCGATAAATATTTGATTCCACAAATTGGAATGAAAATCGCACCTCTGGAACACACCTCCGTGACTGTTTTCCCCGCGACCCCCGATCGCTGGAAGGATATGGAGGAACTATTCGACAGCAGTGCCTGTTGGTGTCAATATTGGAGGCAATCGGCAGGTGGGTATGGTCGCGGCACGAAGGCTTCACTGAACGAAAGCATCGCTGAACATCGGAAAAGTTTGCGCGTGCAGCTCGATCATCCATCCCCTCCGGGTATGCTCGCTTATATCGAGGATCAGGCTGTCGGATGGTGCGGTTTTGGAGCGCGCTCAGAGATGATCCGGCTCGTCCGTTCAAGAACGATTCCCAATATCGACGACCTCCCTGTATGGTCCATCGTCTGTTTTATGATCCGTGTTGGATATCGCAGGCGCGGGGTGGCACGAGCCTTATTGCGCGGCGCCATCGATTGCGCACGAAAATATGGCGCCCCGGCACTCGAAGCCTATCCGGTGGATCCGGGCGGCAAACGCATTGACACGGCATTCGCTTATGTCGGGATTCTGTCCATGTTCGAGCAGCAGGGATTCCAACGGGTCATCGAAACTTCCGCTCGAAGCGCCGGGTTGCCGCGCTGGCTGGTGCGGCTGGATCTGACATCTGCCTCATGAACACAAAACATCTCCTTGCTCCCTCCATCCTGTCTGCCGACTTTACCCGCCTAGGCGAGGAACTCGCCGCGTGCGAATCGGCGGAGGCAGACTGGATCCACGTGGATGTGATGGATGGCCACTTCGTGCCGAACATCACCATGGGCCCCTTCATTGTGGAAGCGTGCAGGCGCGTGACGGACCTTCCACTCGATGTGCATTTGATGATCGAAAGACCGGAGCGTCACCTCGGAGCGTTTGCAAAGGCAGGCGCGAGCAATATCACCGTCCATGTGGAGGCGTGCCCGCATTTGCATCGTACGCTGCAACAAATCAAGGCGCTGGGATGTAAAGCGGGCGTTGCGTTGAACCCGGGCACGCCGTTCGCCGCGATCGACGCGGTGTTGGGCGAGGCAGATTTGATATTGGTGATGAGCGTCAACCCCGGCTATTCAGGGCAGAAGTTTATTTCTTCAACGACTGCAAAGGTGAGGGAGATCCGCAACAAACTGGACGCGATAAAATCCGCCGCGTGGATCGAAGTAGACGGCGGCATCGACCTGATTACATTGCCGAAGACGAAGGAGGCTGGGGCTACGGTTTTCGTCGCCGCGACCTCCGTGTTCAAACATCCGCAAGGGACAGAGGCGGGGATCAGAGTACTGCTCGATAAAATCAAATAACATCTCAACGCTGCGCTTCGACTTCGCTCTTTCACTATATTTTCTCCGTCCTGAGCGGAGGGCTGAGCGAAGCCTGCGAAGCCCGAAGTCGAAGGTCGCTCCGCTCAGCGCGGAGGTTGGTAAATTAAAACAAAAATCACGGCTCACGCCGTGACTCTTGTTGCGTTCGAAAATCCCTACGCGACGGACTTGCCCATCGCCTTGATGCACTTGGTGCACAGCACCTTGCGCACCACGCGTCCCTTTTCCATCACAATCGTCTTCTGCAGGTTGGGTTTGAAGGTCCGATTGGTGGCGCGCTGGGAGAACGAGC
>DATKAU010000220.1:0-10361 GCA_035514655.1 Anaerolineales bacterium | reverse complement strand
GGGTAACGGATCAAATAACGTGTGAAGAACACGTTTTGCCCGAGCACTTCGAGAAATTCGATCTCGCCGCCTCCATACAAACGCGACCGCAGGTACTCGTTCGTGTACAGATAATACAGATCCGGTGTTGGCGAAAACGCGGGCGTTGGTGTATAGGCTGCTGTGGGTGTAACCGTCTCTGTTGCAGGCAATGCTTCTGTGAATGCGGGGGTTGGTGTGGATGCCGTCGCTTGCGGCGCGCACGATGCCAGCAGGAAACAGCACATAATGAAAATGAAAAGTACCTTTTTCATGGGTGAGAATTATAAAGGTTATAATCGTTTCATGTCCATCCGCCTGCTCTCCTCCGAGGTTTCATCGCAGATCGCCGCAGGTGAGGTGATTGAACGTCCTGCCTCGGTAGTGAAGGAATTGCTCGAAAATTCACTCGACGCCGGTGCACAATCGATCACGATCGCGGTGGAGGAGGCGGGGAAAAAGTCCATCGAGATCGCGGATGACGGATCGGGGATCCCACCGGACGAATTGGCGTTAGCCGTTTCGCGTCACGCGACCTCGAAGCTGGTCCGCTCCGAGGATCTTTTTTCCATCTCCACTCTGGGGTTCCGCGGCGAAGCGCTGGCTTCGATCAGCTCCGTCTCGCGCATGACGATCACCTCGCGCGTGAAAAAAGAAAAAGAGGGTGCGCGCTTAAAAGTGGAAGGGGGCAAGGCGGGCAAGCCGACTAAAGTCGGCACTACGGTTGGCACAACGGTGCGCGTGGAGGACTTGTTTTACAACGTTCCAGCACGTTTGAAATTCCTCAAAACCGACGTCACCGAACGCCGCGCGGTCGATTCACTCGTCACCCGCTACGCGCTGGCATACCCAGAGAAACGGTTCAAATTATCGGACGGTAAAAACACTGTCCTGCAAACCTCCGGCGACGGCGATCGGCGCGCGATCCTTGCCGCGCTGTATGGTGTGGATGTGGCGAAACAGATGCTCGAGGTAATGTCAGATGAAGAGGGTTACCGATTAACTGGTTTCATCAGCCCCACTTCGCTCACGCGCTCCAACCGCAGGGAGATCACCTTCTTCATTAATGGGCGTTGGGTGCACGATGTTTCGCTCAGCACCGCGTTGTTGCAGGCATATCACACACTGCTCATGGTGGGACGGTATCCGCTCACGGCGTTGTTCCTCGAAATCGATCCCGAAGATGTGGATGTCAACGTGCATCCCGCCAAAGCGGAGGTCCGTTTTAGAAATCAGGATGTTGTCTTCAGCTTTGTGCAGCGATCCGTGCGCAAGGCGCTGCTTGCTTATTCGCCGGTCCCGAACGTCGCGCCATCGTTGTGGGGAACGACGCGGACGGTTCCATCGGAAGCGAAATCATCTGTCGGGTTGGATTGGGCGATTGGACATGACGAACCGGTTGACGGTGGACGGTTGACGGTTGGTGGCGATAATTCCTCCGCGGGAAGTAGTCATTCCCCAGTCTCCAATATCCAATCACCACTCTCTACACTTGCCAGGATTCCGCTCCTGCGTTTGATCGGCCAGATCGGCGCGACCTACCTCGTGGCGGAGGGACCCGACGGCTTGTATCTCGTCGATCAACATGCCGCGCATGAACGCATATTGTTCGAGAAGTTGATGGCCCTTCGACAGGCTCAGGACGGCGCACAGCATGAGATGAAAAGCATCCCATCGCAGTCCCTGCTCACGCCTGCCACGGTCACACTCCCTCCTCAATCAACTCAATTACTAATTACTCAATTACCGTTTTTGAAACTTTTCGGCTTTGATGTAGAGGAGTTCGGGCCGAATACATTTCAAGTGCGTGCCATGCCGGTTCTCTTCATGGGCAGTGATCCCTCCGCAGCATTGCGCGCGCTGGTGGAGGATTTCGAGGAGGATGAGGCGCCGCTGCAAAACGAGGTGGAGAAAAAACTTGCCGCACGCGTGTGCAAGCGTATGGCGGTGCGGGCGGGCATGCCGCTTTCGCCCGATGAACAGCGTGCCCTGCTCACCGACCTCGAAGCCTGCGACTCGCCGCGGACTTGTCCGCATGGCAGGCCTACAATGATCCATCTCTCCGTGGAAATGCTCGAACGACAATTCGGGAGGCGCGGTGCCAGATAACCCATCCGATAAATACGACAAACTGATGCAGGACTTCCAAAAACTTGAAGCCGAGTTGAAGCGGGCCCGACGCGCATTGGAGATCAAGGAGATTGAGTTAAAAGCTGTCCTCGCGCAGGCGCACGAGACCACCAACATTGATGTGCTCACCCTCCTGCCGAACCGCCGCAAAATCATCGTGGATCTTCAGGAGGAGGTCATCCGTTCCACGCGCTATGGCACGCCGCTGTCGATCTCGATTGTGGACATCGATCACTTCAAAAATGTCAACGACACCTACGGGCACGCGACCGGCGACGATGTGCTGCGCACGATTGCGGCGCGCCTGCGTGAACAGATCCGCCACCCCGATACGCTGGGCAGGTACGGTGGTGAGGAATTCCTGATCGTGCTTCCGAACAGTGAATTGAAAGCCGCAGTCGAACAGGCGAACAGGTTATGCCAGCATGTGCGGTCGATGCGTATTGAATCAAACGGCCAGAATTTATCGGTGACGATCAGCATCGGTGTGGCACAGACGAAGATCACAGAAGAGAACTGGGAGCAATTCCTGCATCGCGCCGATGTTGCCATGTATCAGGCGAAGAACAACGGACGCGATGGCTGGGCAGTGGCGGAGGAATAGGCAATGCAAGCAATCTGGCTCGAAAACAACAACATCGATCTGCGCGAAATAAGCTTCACGCGCAAACCGGGCGAAGCCTTGATCAAGGTTCGCAAGGCAGGCGTATGCAGTACCGATCTTGAGATGGTGAAGGGCTATTATCCATTCACAGGCATTCCCGGTCACGAGTTTGTGGGCGAAGTGGTCGAAGCGGATGACGCTGCGTGGATTGGCAAGCGCGTGGCGGGCGAGATCAACGCGGTGTGCAATCAATGTGAACAATGCCGGAACGGACGCCCCACACATTGCGAGAACCGCACAGTGCTGGGGATCCTCAACCGCAATGGGACGTTTGCCGAATACACCCAATTACCCATTGCGAACCTGCACAAGGTCCCCGCCTCGGTGCCGGACGAGATGGCTGTATTCACCGAACCCCTCGCCGCAGCGCTGGAGATCCAGGAGCAGGTCAACATCAAGCCTGATGATCGTGTCCTGCTCGTGGGCGCGGGGCGGCTCGGGCAGCTCATCGCCCAGACGCTTGCCCTCACCGGCTGCGATCTGCGCGTGGTGGCGCGGCACGCGCGCCAAAAGGAATTGTTGACCGCGCGCGGGATCCGGGTCATTGCCGAGGAGAATGTTCAACGCTGGAGGTGGGATATCGTGGTGGAAGCGACCGGGTCGCCATCCGGTTTTGATTTGGCGAGACAGGCGATCCGTCCGCGAGGGACACTGGTATTAAAGTCCACTTACAAGGGAGAGATGAGCGTCAACTTCTCATCCATCGTGGTGGACGAGGTCAACATCATCGGCTCGCGCTGCGGGCCGTTCGAGCCCGCATTGAAATTGATGGAATCGAAGCAGGTTGACCCGACGGTCTTGATCGATGATGAATTTTCATTGAAGGATGGATTGAAGGCTTTTGAGCGCGCCGCCCAGCCGGGCGTGTTGAAGGTGTTGGTAAACCCTTTGCTCCAGGCTGCGCCCCCGCCGCCGGAGAAGGCGGCTTGAGCGATTTTAGCCTCTCGGCATCGTCCGTTGCATGCGGGGGATGTGAACACCGAACGATGTGCCCACCCCGATCTTGCTTTTGACTTCGATGCGGCCGTTGTGCCCCTGGATGATCTGCTTGCAGATCGAAAGCCCCAGACCCGTACCGTTTGCATTGCCCTCGTGTTCGCGCACGCGAAAAAACTTTTCGAACAAATGGGGAATGGATTCATCCGGGATGCCCATGCCCGTATCCTGCACAATCATCGATAGTTCGGTATCCGTGTAGTTGCCTGTGACGATCACTGATCCATTCGGGCGGTTGTATTTGATGGCGTTGCTGATCAAGTTGAGCAGCACCTGTTTGATCTTGTCGCGGTCGGCTTCCATGAGGGGCATGTCGTTGGGCACATCCACGCGGATTTGGATGTTGGTCTCCTGCGCCTTGGTCATCATCACGTCGCGCACTTCATACATCAGGTCCGCCGCGCTGAAGCGCATCTTGCGGAATTGCACGCGGCCCGATTCGAGCCGCGCCAGATCGAGGAATGACGAGGCGAGCGAGTTTAAACGCAGCGTTTCGTTGTGGATGTTATTGACGATCTGATCGCGTTGTTCACGCGACATCTCGGGGCGGAGCAGCAGGTATGTGGCGGTGCTCAGCGAGGCAAGCGGCGTGCGGAGTTCGTGTACGAATTCCTGAATCAGGTCCGATTGCTGGAAGAGGCGCGCGTTCTCGATGGCGACCGCCGCCTGCGCTCCCAGCACGGTGAGCATCGATTCATCGGGGTCGGTAAATTTGCCACGTTTCTTGTTAACCACCTCGAGTACACCCACCACCTTGTTCTTGGTCACCAGCGGAATTCCAAGCAGCGATTTGATGGAATAGCCTATAGTCTGCTCCACATCGCTGAAGTGGCGTTCGTCGTTGTGTGCGTCGTCGATGCGCACGGATTTCCGGTTTGTCACGATCCAGCCTGCGATGCTTTTGTCGAGTGGCACCACCAGCCCGCGCATGGTGGGCTCGTCGATGTTGGTGGCGACTTGAAAGTAGAGCTGGCGCGCAGTGTCGTCGTATAACAGAATCGACGCGGCTTCGGCGAAGGTGATGTCCGCCGCGGCGCGCACGATATCGTCCAGCAGGGTGTCGAGATCGAGGGTGGAGGCAAGGTCGCGCGAGATTTCGATCAGGCGCAGGTAGCTGCCAAGTGTTTGTGTTTTGATTTCAGCCATGGATCGCTCGATTGATAATTTCCGGAATGACGGCGGCGACATCGTTCATGAGGACGACATCTGCACGTACGTTGATGTAGGTGGGCGTATTGTTGATTACGATCAGGTGTGCGCCCCGGTCAATGGCTTGCATGGGGAGCCCCGCCACAGGCAGGACTTCAAGGGACGATCCCGCAACAACCATCAGGTCTGCCTGCTGCGTTTCCTTTTGCGCCCGATACCATGCCGCCTGCGGCAACTGTTCCCCGAACAATATCACATCCGGTTTGAGGATTCCATTGCAATTTGCGCATAAAGGGATGGTGCCGTCTTCAATGAAGGATTTGAGATATGGGAATGATTCACACTGCCTGAAACATTGCGTGCACGAGAGGGTGCGGATGGTGCCGTGCAGTTCGATGACCTTCAACGACCCCGCTTTGTGATGAAGCCCGTCGATGTTCTGCGTGAGGATCGTCACCTCGTGCCCCGCCCGCTCGAAATCGGCCAGCGCGCGATGCGCGGCGTTGGGCTGTGCGTCGAAGATCCGCCCCGCCAGTGGCCGAAACCAATGGAAGAATTTTTCAGGAAACGTCCGGAACGTGTTGAGCGAGGCGGCTTCCAGCGGTTCATCGCGTGACCATAAACCCGTGCCCTCCGAACGGAAGTCAGGAATGCCCGATGGCGTGGAAATGCCGGCTCCTGTTAATACAACGACGCGCCTGGTTTTGCGGAATAACCCAACCGCATCCTCAAGCGCGTTCTGCGTTGCATCGCTCACGGGGTTCATCGAGGCTGTGCCTCGCGCTCGGCGATAAACTCCACGATTTTGTTGATTTGCCGCGTGGTCAGGCTGTCGGGCTGGCACAGCACGGCAGGCGTTTGCAGGCGCGTAGCTTGCCCGAATAATTCAGGAGCGGGGGTGAGCGTGGTGAGGATCTCGTGGTTGAGTTTCGACTGCACCTGGCTCGAGGGAAGCTGCGTATCTGAACGGATGCGGTTGTTGAGCACCACACTGATGTTGCGGGCGTTGACGCCGAAGGCAACGAGGTCTTCGAGCAACGATTTGGTGGAAACGACTGTGTTTGGATTCCCCTCCAGCACCACCAAAACCTCATTGCAGTGCTTGAGTACTTTTTCGGTGAACGACTGCAAGCCTGCGCCGAGATCGAGCACGATAAACCGCGCCAGGTCCGGCAGGCGTGACGCGACCTCCTCGTAATTGGCGCTCTGGCTGGTCAGGTGCATGTCGCGCGGCCGGTCTGAGGCGAGCAGGAGGGCAAGCCCCGAACCGTGATGGATCAGGGACTCGCGCAGGCTGTCGCGGGTGATATCCGATGTCCTGCTGGCTCCAAGCAGATCGACGAGACCCTTTGGTGAGGTCACACCCAGTTCGAGCGCGAGCGCCCCGCGCCCGGGAAGCATCTCCGCGACGATTACATTGCTTTTGGTGCGCGCCTGTAACCCGGCCGCGACGTTTAACGCGACGGTGGTTGCGCCCAGCCCGCCGCGCGCACCGATCACACCGATCATGTATCCATTGCCCGAGTCGCGCACAGACCCATCACCGCCCTTTTTCTCGTTCGCGCGCGCAAGCAGTGTTTTTACGCGCGCCTGCAGTTCAGATGGATGAGTTGGTTTGGTGAGGTAATCGTTGGCGCCGACTTCAAAGCCGATCACCTTGTCTTCCATTTGAGTCTTGGCAGTGAACATGAGGACCGGCGTTTCCGTCGTCGAGGGGTTCGACCGCAGGCGCCGCGTGACCTCGTAACCGTCCATGTCAGGCATCATGATATCGAGCAGGATCAGGTCCGGGCTTTCATCGAACGCCTTGTCCAGCCCCTGTTGCCCGTTGGTTGCCGCGCTAATCTGGTATCCCTGCCGCTGGAGCATCAAGCCCACCAGCCGAAGGGTGTCCAGGTCGTCGTCGATGATCAGGATTTTTTCACTCATGCCTTTGGGGGTTCCCTTTTATGTGGCGAAAGTCTAGCATAAAGCGGTCTCTTGGGCAAGGAAAACCCGGCTTTGCAAGTATGCTATAATGAATTTACAGATCGGGAACATATCCGATCCCTGTTTTGGGGATGACAGGCTTCGACGGGAGAGGCTGGTCCCGGAATGCGAGCCGAGAGGCGCCGAACTCGTAAACTCAGCGCAAACAATCAAGTGCCAACCGCACTTCCTACGCTGCCATGCCCCTCGCTGCATAAGCGATGACATGACAGCCGGTCTCTTTGTTGAGGCCGCGTCCGCCGTCACCTTCCTCCGCCGGGTGACGGATCGGGCGAGACAATGGCGGAGTGCCGCGCACGACTCTGCTACCTGCGCGAAAGACCAGCAGATGGTCACAGGATAACTTGCCCGCCGGGATCCCTGTGATGACTAAAATCGGCAGGCTACGCTCGTAGAGTTCCGAGGGTCGATTCTTTCGGACCCGGGTTCAATTCCCGGCATCTCCACCAATAAGTTCAGTCAGCAGTACGTGGTCGTCAGATCATCACCTGCTGACTGAACTTTTTATTTCTCTATTGACAATTATGTCCGTTGCGGACATAATAGGTCCATGACCGTCATACCTCCCAACTCCCCCCTCACCCCCGCTGTTTTTCATATCCTCCTTGCCCTGTCAAGCGGAGAGCGCCACGGCTACGGCATTATGAAGCAGGTGGAAGCCGATACGCAGGGTAAGGTCACGATGGGGAATGGCACGCTCTACGGCTCGCTTAAGCGCATGCTCGAAGCCGGACTTGTGGAGGAAAGCGACAAGCGCGTCGACCCGGAAATGGACGACGAGCGCCGCATTTATTACCGCATCACAGGCATTGGGGCGAAGGCGCTCGCGGCGGAGCTCGAACGCTACAGGCACATCGTCACCCTGGCACAACAGCGGAAACTTTATCCAAAAACCATTGTGTATGGTGCATGAACAAAACGCAGTTCGCGTGCTGTACAAAAGACTTATCGCTTTCTATCCAAGAGGGTACAGGGAGCAGCTTGGCGAGTCCATGGAGCAGACGTTCCAGGATCTTTGCAATGAAAAACGGCAAGCGAAAAAAGAATTGTTTGGTTTCATCCTCTGGACGTTCATCGAAACTGCCATGGGAATTTTTAGAGAGCATCTATTGCTTATTTCTCCAGGAGATATTATGCAAACCATACTTAAGACCATTGGACCATCGGCGCTCATCAGCTTTCTTCTCATCCTTCCGCTCATGATCATGGAAGTTGTCAACAGGCGAAATTTCAATGAAGATTTCCCCTTCGTGCTGTTTTCATCTTGTGGGTCAACCTGTTCGCTATCAGCCTCATCCTGCTTCCGATCATGCGAGCCAGGCCGACAGGGAAACATGACATGGCGAATCCCGTTCCCACACAGGGAAACACTCTCCTCACAAACCCCAGGTGGGCCGTGGTGATTAGCGTTGTCCTTATCCTGTCCGTCGTAATACTCTCTTTGTTGGATTCCCTTGGTTGGGAGCCCCTGGAGCGTCTGCTCAAGGGCACGGACCCTGAACAACTTTATGTATTCAGGGTTCGGGTTCCCAGTCAGTTCATCGCCCTCATTCTCATTTCGATCCCAATAGCGGCAGGGATCATTGCCGGTGGGCCGATCGTCAGCACCCTGCGGGCCGGAGGCAGCTTGTTTACACATCCCCTCCATCTGCTCATCGTCGTCGTAATTTCGTTCCTCTTCGCAGCAGGTGTCATCAGCTTGATCGTAGACCAATGGCCCTGTTTTGTGGGTGTTCCAAATTGCGATTAGATCGAGATGCGAAGCCGTGTACATAGCCTCTACAAGAAACTCCTCACCTTCTATCCACGAGGGTTTCGGGAGCAGCTTGGCGAGTCCATGCAGCAGACCTTTAACGATCTTTACATGGAACGAAAGACAAAGGGTGGATGGTTCAGTTTCATGTTGTGGACATTTGCCGAAACAGCCGTCGGAATACTCACGGAACACGTGTTGCAACTTACAAAAGGAGCCGCGATGAAAAACATACTTGCCAACCCCAAATCAGCCGCGCTCATCAGTTTTATTCTTTGCCTGCCGCTTGCATTGCCTTTTATAATACTCATGGTTGACGTGAAACCATTGGTTGAACCTCTCAAGAACCTGCTGACTGTAGATGGCCAGCAAATCAACACTCTTGGTCGGATCGTTTTTCCTGGTGGATTATTGCTTTTACCCGCCGCGTTCATCCTCAATCTTCAACCCATATTGGTAAGAGTCGGACCTGATCAAAAGAGGGCATTCCATACAGTCAACCTGATCGCCGGCACCGCCATCCTCCTGCTAATTACATTCACGTGGGGTGCGCTGCTTGTGGAGGAAATTTATTGTCTACAAGGTATTCGCTGCGATTAATTTTGCAAAGATAATCCGAACTCAAGTGTCCAGTATGCGCGCTGGGCATTTGTGTTATAAAAAGCGGATGAAAAAACTCCTCATCGGATGCATCCTGCTTCTCGCCGCCTGCCAAGCGGCGACCCCAACCTCCGCGCCTTCCCTCTTCCTGACAGCGACGCATCCTCCCACATCCCTGCCTGTCACCCAAACCCCCGAACCGACCGCTACGCAGACCTTCGAGCCTTCGCCCACCGCCCTGCCGCGTTTCTTCACCAACGAATTTGATACCTCCTTCGCAGGCTGGGTGGTCTTGCAAGCCGGGAATGAATCCGTTCCCAATGTCAAGACGGAAAACGGCACGCTGCTCCTCCAGATGGATTCGCCATTCACCTGGCTCTACGCGCTGTACGGTCCTGAGGAATATGAGGATGTCCGCATCGATGTGCAATTCCAAAATCGTGCCGGCACGCCGGCTTCGATAGGTCTGGTCTGCCGCTATGGAGACGAACAGGGCTGGTTCGAGTTCAACGTATCCACCGACGGAACCTATAACATCCTGTACGGCAAATGGCTGGCTGTTGGGATCGCGGAATACCTCCCGGTCACCAACGATGGTTCGTCCACGCTAATCCAACCCAGCGGCGCGACTCAGACCGTAGGCCTCAACTGCGAAGACACCACCCTTTCCTTATATATCGACGATATCCTCCTCCGACGCGTGGATGTGGAACGGTTCGAGCTTGCGAGTGGCAGGGTGGGCATCGCCGTTGCCTCGTTTGACAATACCCCCGTCCTCGCCGCGTTTGATTGGGTGCGAGTAAGCGAGCCGTAGCCTCTGCCGCAGAAGTTGGGGGCAAAATCAACCTAATTTCTACACTTTGTTAATGGTTTTCTTGTATTCATCGATTAACATATGGACATTGAAAAATATAGTTGCGGGATGCGTTCTCCAACGCATTCCGTATTTACATGCAAGGAGACTCACATGAGCAAAATTATAGGTATTGACCTTGGAACCACCAACTCCGTTGTTGCGGTCATGGAA
This sequence comes from Anaerolineales bacterium, assembly GCA_035514655.1. Classification (GTDB taxonomy): domain Bacteria; phylum Chloroflexota; class Anaerolineae; order Anaerolineales; family Villigracilaceae; genus Defluviilinea. The sequence goes on along the minus strand of DATKAU010000220.1, from coordinate 35 downwards.
GGCGGCACGCCGACCGTGATCTCGACTGCAGAAGG
>DATKAU010000219.1:0-6014 GCA_035514655.1 Anaerolineales bacterium | reverse complement strand
GAAGCCCGCCGTGCCGATCGCGGGGAAATACCGGCTGATCGACATCCCAATCAGCAACTGCATCAACTCGTCAATCTACCGCGTGGCAATCCTCACGCAGTTCAACTCCGTGTCGCTTCACCGGCACATCTCCCAATCATACAACTTCGACGCCTTCCACACCGGCTGGGTGGAGATCCTCGCCGCCGAGCAGACCCCCGAAAGCGCCTCGTGGTACCAGGGCACCGCGGACGCCGTCCGAAAGCAGTTGTTCGAGATCCAGGCGACGGGAGCCGAATATGTGCTGATCCTGGCGGGAGATCACCTCTACCGCATGGACTACCGCGAGATGGCGGAATTCCACTGGGAGAAAAAAGCCGATATCACAGTGGCAGTCCAGCCTGTCGCACGCGGCGAAGCGTCCCGGTTTGGGATCCTGAAGCGCGAGGCAGACGGTCACATCTCTGATTTTGTCGAGAAGCCCAAGGATCCTGAGGTCCAGAAAAAGTTCATCAGCCGTCATCATGATGAAGAGCGTCCGTTCCTTGGTTCCATGGGCATCTACCTGTTCAATACGAAGGTGCTGTTCGACCTGCTTACCTATCATCCGCGCCACGACGATTTCGGCGGCGATATCATCCCCGAGGCGATCCAGTCGCACGAGGTGTACGGCTTTGACTTCGACGGATATTGGGAGGACATCGGGACGATCCGCTCGTTCTACGAAACGAATTTAAAACTGACGAGCCAGACACCGCCGTTCAATTTCTACGACCCGAAAGCGCCAATCTACACGCACGCGCGCTTCCTGCCCGGCTCGATCGTGGAGGACAGTAAACTGCAGGATGTGTTGATCGCCGAGGGGTGCCGCATCCGCAAAGCAGAGATCACGCATTCAATTGTCGGCATCCGCAGCCAGATCGCGGAGGGCGCGGTGATCAAAGACAGCATTGTGATGGGCGCGGATTATTACGAAGCCAAGCATGGGATCCTTCCAATCGGCATCGGCGTAAACTGCCACATCGAGTCCGCGATCCTCGACAAAAACGTGCAGATCGGCGAGGGCGTGGTGATCAAGCCCTTCCCGCGCGATCGCGACATCGACGGCGACCGGTTCTTCGTGCGCGACGGAATCGTGGTGATCGCCAAGGACACGGAGATCCCCGCCGGCACGCGCATTGCACCGGAGTAGGATCTCCTCATCTCGCCATCGCTTGACACGCCCCTCCCCGTGGATTACACTAAATTTGGTTGGGGAGTAGCCATGGCGCCCAGTGCGCCAACGAGTTGTCGTCAGGACATGACCCCGGTCATCGGCAACCGGAACGCTTTTCCAAGCGCATGGCGAGACCATCACAAAACGTGTGGTGGTCTCGCTTTGATTTACCGGATCATCAACGCAACCATCATGTCAGGAGATCATTCATGTTACATGACAATGCACCACAAAACAAGGAGTGGCATGCGCTGGAGTCCGAGGAAGTTCTTAACCATCTAAGGGTTGAGCATGGTGGGTTAACTTCTACAGAAGCAAAAAAGAGGCTCGAGCTTTACGGACCAAATCAATTGCAGGAGGCGCCGCGCACAACCTTTCTCGAAACGCTGTGGGAACAACTAAATAACTTTGTCGTCATCCTGCTCATCATTGCCTCGGTTGTCTCTGCCCTGCTGGGTGATTATGTGGAAGCCGCGGCGATTATGGCAATCGTGGTGTTGAATGCCGTGTTGGGACTCGTGCAGGAGCGACGCGCCGAGGAGGCGCTCGCCGCCCTCAAAAAACTTGCCGCGCCCGATGCGCTGGTGATACGCGACGGCAGGCGGCAGTCCATCCCGGCGCGTGAACTGGTGCCGGGCGATATCGTCTTCCTCGAGTCGGGGAATTTCATCCCGGCGGATATCCGCCTGCTCGAGGCGATTAATTTGCGGGTGGAGGAGGCGTCGCTCACGGGTGAATCCCTGCCGGTGCAGAAGAACGCCGCCACCGTGCTGGATAAAAACGTGCCGCTGGGCGATCGCAAAAACACCGCCTTCATGGGCACGCTTGTCTCGTACGGCCGCGGGCGCGGTGTGGTCACCAGCACAGGCATGTACACCCAGCTCGGGCTGATCGCTTCAATGCTCCAGAACGTGGAAGCCGAGGAGACGCCCCTGCAGCGCCGTCTCGATCAACTCGGCAAATCGTTGAGTGTCGCCTCCCTGTTCCTCGTTGCGGTTATTTTCATCGTCGCACTCATCAATTCCACAGACATCAACAAATTATTCACCGGTCCCCTCGCCTATCTGGGGGAATACGCCGGACAGATCACCGAAGTCTTCATCATCGCCATCAGTCTCGCTATCGCCGCTGTGCCGGAGGGGCTCCCCGCTGTGGTGACGATCTCCCTTGCCATCGGCATGCGCGAGATGATTAAACGCCACGCACTCATCCGCAGGCTGTCCTCCGTCGAGACGCTTGGATCAGCCACGGTAATTTGTTCCGATAAAACCGGCACGTTGACTCAAAACGAAATGACGGTCACGCGTATGTGGGTGGACGGACAATTCATCCACATTACGGGTTCCGGCTACGCTCCCAGGGGTGATTTTCTCGTGAACAATGAAAAGATCTCCATCATGGATTACCCTGGCGCACTGACAGCTCTGTGGCTGGGCTTGCTCAACAACGATTCGTTCCTCGAGACCACGGGCGAGGAGGAAACCCAACAGACGTATCGCATTGTCGGCGATCCGACGGAGGGAGCACTACTCGTTGCCGCGGTCAAAGCCGGTGCGATCCACCTGGAGATCCTGGACGCATACCCACGCGAAAACGAGGTGCCGTTTGATTCGGAGCGCAAACGCATGATCACGATCCATGATGTTTTGGCTCCAAAGGCGGATGATCCATCTCCGTTCAATGAAAAACAAAAAAACTGGGACATGATCGCCGTCAAAGGCGCGCCGGACGTGGTGCTCGACCTGTGCACGCAATACCAGGGCATGGACGACGAACCAAATCCTCTCGACAAAGAATCTCGCGACCGCATCCTCAGCGCCAACGATGCAATGACCAAAGACGCACTGCGAGTGCTGGGCGTTGCGTACCGCATCGTGGAGGATGTGCCGGATAACCCCGCGCAGATCATCGCGAATGAACTCGAACACGATCTGATCTTCGTGGGTCTGCTCGGAATGATCGACCCCGCACGCGCCGAGGTGAAATCCGCTCTCGAACACGCGCGCATAGCGGGCATCCGTACCGTGATGATCACCGGAGACTTCCCCAACACCGCGAAAGCCATCGCTGAGACGATCGGCTTGCTCCGCCCGGGCAAACGGGTGATGACCGGCGCGGAACTCGATGCCCTCAGCGATCGCGATCTCAGGGATATCATCGAGGACACCGACGTGTTCGCACGCGTCTCCCCCGAGCATAAACTTAGAATAGTCGACGCCCTGCAAGCCAACGATGAAGTCGTGGCGATGACGGGCGACGGCGTCAACGACGCGCCTGCCATCAAACGCGCCGACATCGGTGTGGCGATGGGCATCACCGGCACCGATGTCGCCAAGGAGACCGCCGACATGGTGCTCACCGACGACAACTATGCCAGCATCGTCTCCGCGGTGGAGCAGGGCAGAATCATCTATTCGAACATCCGCAAGTTTGTGTTCTTCCTGCTGTCCTCGAACATCGCCGAGATCATGATCATCTTCCTCGCCACACTTGCAGGCTTGCCCGCCCCACTCACCGCCATCCAACTATTATGGCTCAACCTGATCACAGACGGCGCGCCTGCCCTCGCCCTTGCCATCGAAAAAGGCGACCCCGACATCATGCAACGGAAACCGCGCGCGAAGAACGAGCCGATTGTAAACCGCACGATGAGCGTCGGCTTGATCGTGCAAACCTTCGCACAGACGGGCGCGGTGCTTTTGGCATTCGGCGTGGGTCTGCTCTGGCACCTTGAAGCGGGCGCCGTGCTCACGGGCAATCCCATCACCTACATCCTCCAACACGATTGGCGCGGCGTGGATGTGCAAAGCGCGGAAACGATGGCTTTCGTCACACTATCGCTGTGCGAGTTGTTCCGCGCCTACACCGTCCGTTCGGAGCGCGCCTCGTTGTTCTCGATCGGCGTCTTCTCGAACCGGTACATGCAATTCGCCGTGGGTCTTTCGATCGCCCTGCTCCTGCTGGTCATCAACATCCCCTTCCTGCAGCCGATCTTCAATACGCACTTCCTCACCGTGCGCGAATGGGAAGTGGTGGTGGGGCTGGCTCTCTTTCCCGCCGTCGCGGAGGAGATCACGAAGTACTTTTTACGGAGATGAGTTTGTAGGGGCAGACACACAGGTCCGCCCCTACCGAACGTGAAACGATCTGCGATGAACGGACGACAACCCCAGCCGCTTCATCGCGGACCGATGAGCCTGAGTGCCGTACCCTTTATGTTTTCCCAACCCATAGCTTGGATAACGTTCATCCAATTCGCGCATCAGCGCGTCGCGTTCAGTCTTGGCAAGGATCGAGGCGCAGGCAATGCTCAGGCAGTGCGCATCGCCTTTGACGATGGATGTTTGTGAAATTTCGACTTGGGGAAGTTCGAGCCGGAAGTCGGTCAGGAGATATTGGGGGAAAATCGAAAACTGGTGCAGCGCGCGGATGGCGGCAAGCCGCGTGGCGCGCACAATTCCCTGTGAATCGATCTCATGCGCATCGGCGAAGCCCACACTCCAGGCGAGGGCAACTTCCCGGATGTGCGGCGCAAGCGTTTCCCGCGCGGGCGGAGTCAACTGCTTGGAATCGCGTACCCCGCCTAACGTCTGCGAAAGAAGCGCCTTGTCATTCGGCAGGATCACCGCGCCGACGGCGACCGGTCCCGCGAGGGCGCCGCGCCCTGCTTCATCCAGCCCGGCAATATACAGTAATCCGCCGTTCCACAGATCCGATTCGAGTTTTATATTTGGTCTAACGCGTACCATCGTAGACGCCCCTCAATGCATTGCCGTGGATGCGGAAGATGTCGCCAATCATGCGCAGGGCATCGCGCACTGCGCTCACCTTGGTTTCGGGATGGTAATACCAATGGATGGGTATCTCACGCACACGAAACCGGCGGCGGCGCGCCAGGTAGAGCATCTCGATATCGAACGACCAGCCGTTCAAGGTCTGGCGTTTGAAAATATCCTCCGCGACGTTCGCCTGCAGACACTTGAACCCGCATTGCGTATCGTTCAAACCGGGCAGGATGAGCAGTTGGATGATGTAATTGATGCCGCGCCCGCCGATGTGACGGTAGGACGGTTCGTTGTAACGCACCGCGCCTTTTGCCTCACGCGAGGCGATGGCAACATCGAAGTGATCGAGCACAGGCGGGATGAATTTTACAATTTCATCCACCGGCATCGAGAGATCGGCATCGCACATGAAACGATATTCGCCGCGCGCTTCGAGCATCCCGCGCCGTACCGCCGCACCCTTGCCCTTTTCGCTTTGCAGTACGCGGAAATTTGCATGGTTCCCGACAAACTGTTGTGCCATCTTGAAGGTGCTGTCGGTGCTGCCGTTTTCGACGACGATCACCTCCGATTCGAAGGACTGCTTCCCTAGAAAATGAAACACCTGCTCCAGGGTATCGGGCAGGCGGCTTTCCTCGTTATGTGCGGGGATAATGACGGAGAGAAAAATCGACAAAATAACAACTCAGGAAACAGCGGGGATTACATACGCAAACCCGACAACGAGAATACAGACGAGGCATAGTGCCAGAGCCGCGAGGATCGCCAGTTGGACGGGTGTCATGCCTAATATGCGCCTGCCCCTGCTCCGTGATTCGGATGAGGCGCCTGTGCGGCGCGCCTCAGCAGCCTGCATCGCCAGCGCATCGGAACCCTCCTCCAACATTGCGAAATCGAATTCAGACGGATTGAAAGGCTTCGGTTCTTCCGAGGCGTTGAAGATTGCACGCGCCCGGGAAACAGGCTCCGGTTCAGGTTCCCTTTCCGGCTCGCGCGCGGCGGGTTTCATGGGGGAGGAAATCGGTTCCTGCCGG
>DATKAU010000218.1:0-5788 GCA_035514655.1 Anaerolineales bacterium | reverse complement strand
CGTAATCTCACATCGCTCAAAAAGAATGTGGCAAACCTCATGGCGCTGACAGAGGAGGAGATGCAGGGATCGCGGGACAACTTCTGGACAAAGACAGCAAGGATCAATGCCGACCTGCTCGTATATCTCCTAAATCTACTTGGCGGCAAGGTGAGAACTTTCGACGAAAACGTACAAATCGAGCTTGTAACAAGATATGCAGACAGCTGGAAACAGTTTGGTTCGGCGCGCGAACTCAACTCGGTCATCGAGCAATACAGTTTTCTTGCCGCGGTTCTCAGAAAGCCGAAGTACGATGCCACGCGCAAAACACTCGAGCAGATCATATCCGCACTCAAAGCTGTATCGCAAGGCGAGGATCTCGATACTCAACTAACCGCGAAGGAAATAAATACCAAAAAGGGCTAGATGGGTATCCGAGTACATAAAATGAAGAGACAGTCGCCTGCTTCACAAGCGACTGTCTCTTCTATTCCCCGGGTGTAATTCGGGGAGGGAACGGTGAACGCACAGGGATGACGGCACTTCTTTGCACGTGATATAGTGGGCAAGGATCCAGGCAGTGATTGACATGGAACCCGTGAATCCGGAAAGCCTTGCGATACCACCACAGCATACTTGAGCGAAGGAGTTCGGATTGAAAGGCGAGATCAGGGTTCTGGTTGTAGAGCAGGATAACGCGTATCGAAACCGGCTGGGGGCTGAATTGGCGCGTGAAGGAATCCAGACGGAGACTGCGGCAAAACCGCGGGATGCCGTGGAACTTCTGCGCGCCGCAAAAGACAGATTCGATGTGGTTGTATGGGGGCGGCTGGGGGGCAATGGGATCGGATCAGAACTGATTTCCGAGCTTCAACGCTGGAACCCCGCAAGCGAAGCGATTTTGCTTACCGAGCCGGGCGAAGCGCCCGGAAACGAATCGACACCACAAGCAACTGCCCCTTTCAGGGTGGATCGTGGTGCAGGCGGAAATATCATCGCCTCATTTGTACGCGCAGCGGTCCGCTTGACAGCCGAACGACAGCACACACTTGGTTTGCAGGCCATGCTCTCCGCAGCCGAGCGGGTGGGCGAATCTGTCGACGAGGAACACCTATACCAGCAGCTCTACCATGAGGCATCGGAGTTGCTGCCGGGGTTGGATGGATTCCTGATCGCCCATTTCGACGAGCATGCAAACGAAGTCTCGTTCCCGTTCTCCTATAGCCACGGCAAACGAGTCCACATCAAAGCCCGGAGCGGAGGGAATAGCATCGCCGAATACGTCCTGTTGACGAAGGAACCCCTCTTCCTGCCGTACGGCGACGAACTTTTCCGGATGAAAAACGGTCTCAACCCTCCGGATCAGAACCTGGGATATTCCACTTCCGAGATCATCGTGCCCATGTTCCTCGAGGGAGGGAAGATTTACGGCGCGGTCTTCGCTGCCTCCTACAACCCCGCGACCCACTTCACGGTCGAACATCTTCAAGTCCTCAAGACGTTCATAGCCCAGGCATCCATCGCCATTCGAAACTTCATCCAGATCAGGGAGGCGAACCGTCTGCGCGATGCCACCGCTGCGCTCGCCGGGCAGCACGGCAGGGAGGCTGTCCTGCGCGCGATCATCGAAGGCGCCCACAAGATCGTCAATTCCGACTTCACCGGCTTGATCCTTCAGGAGGAGGACGGCACCCTCACGAAGGTACAGCCGGTCATCCCGGAATCCTATTACAAAAAATTCGGCGTGCCGCGCCAGACCGACGGATTGACGAGAGCGATCATCGAGAGCCGCCAGCCGAGGAAAATTCCCGATACCTCCAAAAATCCTCTTGTGAAGGAGAGCGTCCGGAAGGCGGGTATCAAATCGATGCTTGCGCTACCGCTCATTCACAGAGAACGGGTCCTTGGCGTGCTATTCACGCACACGGTTACGTTGCGCGATTTTGTGGCGCGGGATGTCGCGCTGTGGACCGCATTTGCCACACAGGCAGCGAGTGCGCTGGATCGAGCCATCCAGGAGGAACGCCAGATCCAGGACTACAGGCGTCTCGTCAACGAATTGGATAACCTCGTGGAACCGCTGAGTCTGAAAGAGACTCTGGTGCGGGTTGCCACGGCAGCGAAGCGGGTGTTCAAATCAGATTCCTGCCGTTTGTTTTACATCGACCCGCCCACGGGAAACATCGTGGATACCGCCTGGGCAGAGGATGACAGGGAGGAATATCACATCGAAGACATGCCCCGCCCAGACGGATCAACCTATCATGTTCTTCAGACCAAGAAGCCCTTATACCACCCCGACATGAGCGATGGACCCCAGCCGCGTAATGAACTGCTGTCAGCCGGGTTGAAGTCCTCCGCTACGGTGCCGTTAAGCTATGGCGGGCGGGCGATCGGGGTTTTTCACTGCAATTATTTTTCAAACATCCCCACCTACGACGATCACTTCCGCACCCTGATCGAAGCCTTTGGCGCACGGGCGGCGGTTGCCTTGAGCCGTGTGCGGCGCGAACTCCGCGTCGGTATATGGCAGGGGCTTGCCGGGGAGATCATTAATTGTCCTGACACCAGACAGTTGTACCAGTTGTTCACCGCCAGGGCGCACCAGGCGCTCATGGCAGATTTCTCGGTATTTTTTCCGTACGATCCGACAACCGCCGATGCGGGCCGGTTGCCTTTGGAGGAGGACTGCGTGCGGATCGGCGAGCAGACTCCCTGGCAGCAGCCGAAAGGTGGCATGGGTGGAAATGTATTTCAATATATCTCACGCCGTGCGCCCATCATGATTATCAACGATCTGGACTCGCACAAAGGCAGATATCGCAGCAACCTGACCGAACGGGAGGGTATCAAGGGGTTTATCGCCCTGCGCCTCGAGGTGGTACAGCCCGGCAAACGCTCATCCACCCTGGCGGGCATCCTGTTCCTGAATTACAGGAAGGTCATGAACTTCGAGAAGAACGATCTCACAGGCGTGCGGTATGCAAGCGAGTTGATCGCGGCAGGCATCCTCAGCCTGCACTTGCGGGAGGACCTCCACCGCGCCTTCGAACAACGGAACAGACAATTGCGCGCAGTCATCGAGATCTTCCGGATGCAGGAGGCAAAGAGCCGTAATTTGAATCTCAACCATATCGCACAGCATGCAGCGCAATCGCTGGACCTCGACATATGCACCATCCTCGAACTTGACCCGATCTCACAGACGTTTACCAGCCGGGGGCACTTCGGCTTGATTCACCCGGAGTTCATGAATATGAACCTGCGTGCCAAATTCAAGGATGCATACGTCAACCTGGAGAGACCGAATATCATCCCCGACGTTCACAAGGACCCGCTTATGAAGACGAGCCGGTTTGTGCGCCGGGAAAACGTCCGGAGCACCGTGGTATGCGCGCTGCGGGTGGAGGGCGAATCGCTCGGCTTGCTCTTCGGCAATTACCGCAAGCCCACCAAGCCGACGAAGGAACATGTCGAGGCAATCATTTTGTTTGCGGACGTGGCGGCACACGCCATCCACCGGGCAAATTTGGAAACCAAATATAACGACAGCCAGCAAAAGGAGGAACGCCGCCGACTTTTGGTCTGGGTGAGCATGGTGGAGGATATGTGGCAGCACAACCTTGTCCAGAAGGCATCCGCAATCCGCAACCACGCCCAGACCCTGTTGACTCGAATGAATCGGCACCCACACCTGCCCCAGGCAATGGATTCTGTCTCGGAGACGATCACTGACATGGATCGCCTCGCCTCCGATATCGTCAACGCCCCGCCGCGCGTCCCCCATGATTCGGAAATGAAAAGCGAACTGGTACCCATTGGATCCCTCTTGCAGGAGATCGTCGATCGCGAGCGGCAGAGCATGCGCCTGCGCGGCGAAACCCTGCACCGCTTTGAAGTGAACGTGAAGGCACTGGGCGGGATTCAAGTGCGCGGCTACCGGCGTTGGCTGATCTATATGTTCGAGTCGCTGCTCCTGAATGCCTACGCGGCAATGCCACGCGGCGGGCAGGCGACCATTACCGGCACACGGCAGGGAAAATGGGTGGAGATTCGTATCTGCGATACCGGCACAGGCGTACCGAAGCCTTTGCGCGACAAGATCTTCAAGGTGGCAATCACCGGAAAAAACAAACACAAGGGATTGGGCATCGGCAGTCTGTTGGTGACGACCCTGGTGGAGGAAAACAACGGACGGATCGAACTGGAGAAACCGGGTCCCGGGGATACCACTGTGTTAATCAGGTTACCCTCCGCCGGAGGGACGGAAAAAAAATGACCCTGCATATTGTGGCTGTCGGGCAGGATGTCTATTGGTTGACAGCCGTTGAAAAGGCAATAGCCGGCTGGGCAGGAAAGCCGGATATGCTGGAATGCCCAAAGGAATTGTCGGAGTGCGTCTCAGCCCTGCCTGCGCCGGATGCGAACGCAGTCCTGCTGGTAGACGCGTCGGGGCAAAACGACATGGAGTGTACTGTTGCCTTGCTGCGATCACGCGGCTGGAAGTACGTAATCGTCGTTGCCGCTGACCCCTCAGCAAAGGAAGCCATCTCAGTCTTGCGCCGGAACGTGGGGTATGACTACTGGGAAAAGACGTACGACGAAAACGATATTCGAGAAAGAGTGAGGGCAAGTTTTAATGAGATCGAAGGTGAAAGGCTGGTAATAAAAAAGAAACGGAGCCGGACAGGCCACCCCCGCCAACGATTCGAATAGAATGTATGGTACCGACAGGAAAAATCTTTTTTTCAAGGAGAAATACCATGATGCAACGCCCTCCCAAACGAGTGCTGCTGGCGGATAACGACCCGGATTACAGGAAGTCGCTCTCCGGTCTGCTGGTGTTGGAGGGATATCTCGTGGAAGAAGCCGGCTCTCCAACGGAGGCGTTGGAGAAACTCGCGCGGGATCGCTTCGATTTGGTGCTGGCGGACCTCCGCCTGCAGGACGACTCCGATCTCAACGATATCAGCGGGATGGAGGTTGCCAAACGCGCCTCTGGACTCGGGATCTCGTGCATCATCGTCACCGCCTTTCCCACTGTTGAACTGGCGCGGCTTGCCCTGCGTTCGCGCGGGGAAGAACCTTTCGCAGAAGACTTGATCACCAAGACGAGCGGACCGCAGGCGTTGCTCGATTCGATCAACATCACCCTCTCGAATTCAGCTGATCATCGCCGCGGAAACACTATGCCGGCGAGGCTCACCATCGACTTCGATAGAAAATTAGTCTGGAAGGATGGTGTGCTGGTTGACTTGTCGAAATACCAGTACATCCTGCTCGAAGAGTTGTTCCGAAAAGACGGCGGCGTGTGCTCGCACGCTGAATTGATCAAGGCAATTTACGGCGAAGTGGTTTCAGATGCCGATGCCGTGAACGATCGCCGCCTGCGCAACCTGGTGGACCGGACGAAGGAAAAGATTGAAGATCCAGGATCTGATCACGAGTACATTGCGGCGGTGACTGGACGAGGTTATCGTTTAAATCTCGATCCGTAAATTTCATATCCTAAGGATACGGCGTTGTCGTGTCCGGCCCGGTCACGCACCGGGAGTTTCCCTTTCCTCCCCCGCTTTGTCATCGCGGGGACTTCTTTTTTTAATCGGACAGCGCTGATCGGATTTCCGTTCAGAACGGGGGTAGTTCAATACCACAGCGCGGCAGCGTCGATCTTTTTTCGTCCATCAGGGATGGATAACATGCGGGTAGAAGGATCAGCACGCGGCTGGGATGGCGAGCGCCTGCCGCACACATCCTTCTCCCTGTTGAATTCTCCGCCCCGCTTCGCTGCACGGACCCTGGGTGC
>DATKAU010000217.1:0-5235 GCA_035514655.1 Anaerolineales bacterium | reverse complement strand
AGCGGGCGGAAGTTTATCACAAAACGCCGGTTTGTGGAGGGTTATAATCTGCCGTGGTTCGTATTCAGGTAAAAAAGGAAAACAGGAAACCATGTTTGATCTTCCGGATGAAGAGATCCTGCCGTTATCGAAGGAACACGTTTTTTACACGTGGTCGGCACAGGCGAAGGTGAATCCCATCGCATTGAAGCGCGCGGAAGGGGTTTATTTCTGGGATGTGAGCGGGAGGCGCTATCTCGATTTCAACTCGATGACCATGTGTGTCAACATCGGGCACGGGGATCGCCGCGTGATCAAAGCCATGCAGGATCAGGCGGCGGAACTCGCTTATGCCGCGCCCGGGATGACGACGAAAATCCGCGCGCTGGCGGGCAAAGCCGTGGCGGAGGTGACTCCGCAGCGAACTTTGACAAAGATTTTGTTCACACTCGGCGGGGCGGACGCCAATGAGAACGCGATCAAGCTTGCGCGCGTCTACACAGGCAGGCACAAGATTCTCACCCGCTATCGTTCGTATCACGGGGCGACTGCCGGGGCAATGGCGGCAACGGGCGACCCGCGCCGCACTGCCTGGGAACCGAACCTGATGACCGGTGTTGTGCACTTCCTTGACCCGTACCGTTATCGCTCCACGTTTCACAGGACCACGCCCGACATCCCCGAATCCGAATTTACCCAGGACTATCTCAACCATCTCGAGGAGATCATTCATTACGAGGGACCGCAAACCATCGCGGCGATTTTGATCGAGCCAGTCACAGGCACCAACGGGATCATCATCCCACCTGACGGATACATCCAGGGCGTGCGCAAGTTGTGCGATAAATACGGCATTGTGATGATCTGCGACGAAGTTATGAGCGGGTTTGGCAGAACGGGCAAATGGTTCGCGGTGGATCATTGGAATGTCGTCCCCGACATCATTACCATGGCAAAGGGCCTCACGTCTGCTTACGCGCCGCTCGGCGCAGTGGCGATGAAGCCGGAGATTGCCGCGGCATTCGACGAGACTCCCTTCGAAAGCGGACTGACGTACACCTCACACCCGGTTTCTCTGGCAGCAGCGGTGGCGAATATCAATGTACTAAGGGAGGATCGGATCATCGAACACGCGGCAGGGATGGGTCCGGTATTGAAGCGGATGCTGACGGATCTAGGCGAGGCGCATCCCTCCGTGGGCGATGTCCGATCGATCGGGTTGTTCGGCATTCTCGAACTGGTCAAAGATAGGAGAACAAAGGAGCCGATGGCGCCGTGGAACGAATCGTCGCCTGCCATGATCGCATTGAGGAAATACTGCCTCGATCACGGTTTGTTTTTGTACACACACATGCATACAGTCTTGATCATCCCGCCGCTGATCATCTCGGAGGAGCAGTTGAAGGAAGGGTTTGATGTTCTGGACAAGGCTCTGGAGATTACCGATCGGGAAGTGAGCACCTGAGATGACCGATCGTCCCTCGTTCGACCGCAGTTTGTTGATCCCAATCGTATTTGGAGTATTCTCGATCTTTGGGATTTGTCTTGTGCTGATCCTGGGGCGTATCGCGTCAACGCGCGAGCGCGTCGATGTAGTGGATACTGCAACGCCCTTCCAATACATCTTCCTCGGCACCGAGCCTGCCATAGTCTCTGCAACACCTGAGGAGGAAGAGGACGAGGAAGAGGATGAAAATGCGACAGCCACGGTCACCGAGTTATCTTTCTCCGATCTGGACACTCCTGAAGTTACCGAGACTGAATCAGCGCTGGTGGTTCTTTCCACAGCCACCCCCACCTCCAGCTCCAATGCGCCACTAAACCCGGGCACGTACGATGACACTGAATCGCGCATCTTCTATGAAGGCGATTGGAACGTGCAACAGGGCGTGCCCGGCGCGTTTCAAAATTCACTGCATGTATCGAGTGCATTGGGGAATACGTTCACGATCCGGTTTATCGGCCAGCAAATCCGGTTGTTTTACCAGCCGGGTTCCGGTTTGGGAACCATTGAAATCAGTCTTGACGGCGTGCAATTCGAATTGGATCAATCAGGCGACGAGTCGGGAGTTGCTGAATGGAGTTCGCCTCTACTCGTCAATGGCACACACACCTTCGTGGTTACACATCTATCGGGTGGAGCAATCAACCTTGATCAGATCATCGTGCCGGATGTCCTGCTCACACCGACACCCACATCTGCGCCTTGATCATCCTTCACGGAAGAGGCTGTCCACCGGGGCCGTTGAGAAATACACACGATATGCGGCTGTCTCCTCCAGGATTCCCCGGACTGCGGTGAACAACTCTTTTTGCAGATATTGATTCACCTCGCCATTCCCTGCGGAAAGGAGAACCGCATCGTTCTCACCCGAAACGGATACGTGCCCCCCAGCCGCCAGCCATTCCAGGCCGATCCGCACAGCCCCTTCGCGCTGCGCTGTAACGACAGCCAGTTCCCTGACGGATGCTTTCCCACCCTTGTTGTTGATCGCGTATTTCGCCATGCCCGCCAGTTGAGACAGAAACTCATCCGTTTTTGCCGGTGACGGTGAGACGCCAGCCACATAAACCTTTCCCGGCTTCACGAGTTCAAGTGCAAGACGTAAATATGCGGGCGACGGGGGAGTGGTGTAGATCACAAGTTCTTCTGCTTGCACCAAATCGAAACGCGATTTGCCCTTTGCCTTGTCAGCGCCCTCCGCCCAAACCAACCTGGATGGATCATGCGGGATGGATGAAGGTTGGAGACGATGATCGAGGATTTCGGTTTTTATCGGTCGCAACTCAACCGGTTTTTCCTCGGTGACCCGAAGTTCCTCAAATGTCAGACTGACTTGCTTCTGCCCGCGGAACGTGGATGCCCGTAACGAGTATGCTATATCGATCTTCGCGCCAGTTTCCGGCAAAGTCTCGCCCGCGCCGCCCCACCATAAAACGTTTTGCGCGTTACCTCTCTCGTCTTCAACAGTTAATCGAAGATGCTCTTTCGTCCTGCCGATCTCCCCCGCAGACTTCAAAATCACGCCGCGCGTTGCCAGTTTCAATGGCGGGTTTCCCGCGCCGAATGGGGCGAGTTGTTCAAGTGCGTTGGCAAGCTCGAGATGGATTTCATCCATGCCCAGCCATGCATCAAGTTGCAGTGTTGGTTCTTCGCGGACGATATCACCCAACTGCTTCTCGATTGCCCTGCCCAATCCCTTGCGGAAGGAGGGCAGGTTATCTTTTTGCAAGGACACTCCCGCCGCCATCGGGTGACCGCCGAAACTGAGAAGCCAATCCTTGTTTGCGGAGATAGCCTCGGTGATGTGAAGTCCCTCAACGGAGCGCGCTGATCCGCGCAGGATTCCATCCTCCGATTCGGTAAGCAATAATGCCGGTTTATGATATCGGTCCACGAGGCGGTTTGCCACGATCCCCACGACGCCGCCGGGCCAGTTGGGGTGCGCCAGCACAATCGCCGGCTCTGCCAATAATTCAGGATGTTCCCGCAGCTGCGCCTCCGCCGCGTCGGTAACTTGGCTGGTCAATAACCTGCGCTGGGCGTTGAGTCCTTCGATCTGCGCGGCAAGCACCCGGGCGCGGGCAGGGTCATTCGTGAGCAGTAATTCAACGGCGGGATTCGCGTCGCTCAGCCTGCCCAGTGCGTTCAAGCGCGGCGCAAAGGTGAACCCGATGGTGTCTTCGGTCAATGATTCTAGATTCGTGTTCGAGAGTTCTGCGATCGCTTTCAAACCGAGGCGGTTCGCGGTGCGGAGTTGTTGAATCCCTTTTTGGGCGAGCGCGCGAGTTTCGCCCTTGAGAATGGCCACATCGGCAATTAACCCCAGCGCAACAAGGTCGAGCAATTCGATATTCGATAAAGGAGATTCGAGATTCGAAGGACGAAGATCGAGCAACGCCTCCGCGAGTTTGTATGCCACACCCACGCCCGCGAGGTGTTTAAGCGGATGATCCCCCGGCAATAATTTTGGGTTGATGACGGCTTTTGCGTTTGGTAGTGATTCCCCCAGCTCGTGGTGGTCTGTAATCACAACATCCACGCCGCGAGAATTGCAGTAGTCAATGGCTTCATGTGCGGTGATGCCCGTGTCGCAGGTCACGATTAACTTCACGCCACTATCGATGATGGGTGCAAGAGTCTCGATATGCACCCCATGACTCTCCTTGCCGCGAATGGGGATGTAATAAACAACATCCGCGCCAAGAGCTCGCAAGGTTTGCACGAGCAGGGCAGTGGAGGTTTGTCCGTCCACATCGAAATCGCCCCAGATGCAGATGCGGTACCTGTTGCGGATAGCCTCATGGATCACATCCACTGCCACATCGATATTCGGAAAGGGAGTGGAGGGAGTCGCTTCGGGATGAAGAAACGCGCGGGCGGAGTCGGGAGTCTGGATCCCGCGCCGGATGAGAGTCTGCTTGAGGAGGGGAGGCAGGCTGAGGGAGGAAAGAGGCGAAGTGTCTACGGTAGGAGGATCCAGCCAGCGAGTCATGGTTCAAGTATCAAGTGTGCGATGTCATGTGTCAAGTGGCGGCCAGGGCGAACATATCACACGTCAGGTTTCGAGTTTGAGTGGCTCGACCTGTGATTGAATAACTGCGACTCATGTCTAGGGGAGTTGTTGAAGATAATTGTCTTAATAAAAATTTCTTAGGATGCACTTACTTGCAATTAATATTAGGTTTCGAGTCCGTGTTATAGAATAATAATGAGGAAGGGTGAAATGAAAATTTCTGGAATTGCTCCACATCGGAGCAGGAGGTCGATGATGCCAACACAACCAAGAAAGTCGATCGGCAGCAGGAACGAGAAACCCTCCATGCGAGGCAAGGCGCGAAAGAAGGCCGGCAGTCATCAATGCGCATGCAGGATTTGACAGGAGCGGCAAGGTGATCGATCGGGCGCAAGCCATCCAGTCGATCAAACTGCTGACCAAGTACGTCCAGCAGCACGCCGCCTCGGTCAAGAACATCAAGGAGCACCTCCGATAGGTAACGCTGTCGTGATGCTGAAATGGCAGGGATCCGCCAACGGGTCCCTGCCATTGATTTAATTCAGGTGCTGAATGTCGGTTATCAGGGAATCAGAGCGGCTCGAACCTGGCTGTGAAGTGGCGCAGCAACTCAGGCGCGTAGGTGAGTGTAAATCCGTGTAATTGATCGGCTCGCGATTTGATGCTGCAAAGTGAGTCGGCAACGTAATCAAAGTGACTTTGTGTATAGACGCGGCGCGGGATGGTCAGGCGCAAGAGT
>DATKAU010000216.1:0-6042 GCA_035514655.1 Anaerolineales bacterium | reverse complement strand
AGCATTTCGGTGAGTCCGCCGATGATGGCGGTGTTGGCGTATCCGTTCTCGTGTTCGAGACGGAAGAATTTTCGTAATTTCTCCAATGAGGTCTGCATGATAAGTATTTTATCATGGGGGGATTCAACTCTGACATTTGATACAATTCCGCAGGCAGGTTTGGAACCTGCCATATTCATCATTGAAATTCCGGCAGGCTGCAAGCCTGACCTACCAAAGAGGAATCATGGCAAAAGAAAACTTTAAATGGGACGATCCCTTCCTGTTCAACGATCAATTGACGGACGAAGAGCGCATGATCCGCGACACGGTGCGCAAGTACTACCAGGATAAATTAATGCCGCGCATCCTCGAAGCGAACCGGCATGAGATATTTCACCGCGAGATTATGAACGAGATGGGGCAGTTGGGCTTGCTCGGCTCCACTCTGCCCGAAGAATATGGCGGCGCGAGGTTGAATCACGTTGCGTATGGATTGATCGCCCGTGAAGTCGAGCGCGTGGATAGCGGCTATCGCTCCGCAATGAGCGTGCAGAGTTCGCTGGTGATGTACCCGATCTACACCTACGGAACAGAGGAACAGCGCAAGAAATATCTCCCAAAACTTGCCACTGGTGAACTCGTTGGGTGTTTTGGGCTGACCGAGCCGAACCACGGCAGTGACCCCGCCAGCATGGAGACCCGCGCCAAAAAAGTGGACGGTGGATACATCCTGCAAGGCAACAAGATGTGGATTACCAATTCCCCGATCGCAGATGTGTTTGTGGTGTGGGCAAAACTGGATCGTGAGATTCGCGGCTTTATCCTTGAAAAAGGCATGAAAGGCTTGAGCGCGCCGAAGATTGAAGGCAAGTTCAGCCTGCGCGCCAGTTCCACGGGCGAGATCGTGATGAACGAGGTCTTTGTGCCCGATGAAAACTTCATGCCGAACGCGAAAGGTTTGGGAGGTCCGTTCGGGTGTTTGAACAAGGCACGCTATGGGATCGCGTGGGGCGCGTTGGGCGCGGCGGAATTCTGCTGGCACGCGGCAAGGCAATACACGCTGGACCGTCCGCAGTTTGGGCGGCCGCTGGCGGCGAACCAGATCATCCAATTGAAACTGGCAAACATGATGACGGAGATCACGCTGGGTCTGCAGGGCGCACTGCGGGTGGGACGCCTGATCGACGAAGATAAAGCCACCAGTGAAATGGTCTCACTGGTCAAACGCAACTCATGCGGCAAAGCGTTGGAGATCGCCCGTATGGCGCGCGACATGCACGGCGGCAACGGCATCTCGGATGAGTTCCATGTGATCCGGCACGTTATGAATTTGGAGGCGGTCAATACTTATGAGGGGACTCACGACATCCACGCGCTGATCCTTGGGCGGGCGCAAACGGGGATTCAGGCGTTTTCATAACAGTTCATCTCACGATCTTCATAAGCCCCAGCCACAGAGAGCACAGAGTTCTCTGAGAAAAATCTCAATCTTCTCTGTGACTTTGTTCACTTCCTTACCGCTGCAAACCCCAATCCATTCGGACCGACATGCGTGCCGATGACCGTGGTCACGTTGACCATGAGGATGTCGCGCGGCACAGACTGACTGGCTTTCTGCATGAGCGCCTCGAGAAATTCTTTCGCGCGCGGCTCCGCGCCGGTGTGCAGGATCGCCAGTCGTTCGAGTTCCCCGCCTTCGAGCAGGAGATCGAGCATCCTGTCGTTGGCTTGCCTAGTGGTGCGGACCGCCGCCATCGGTTTCAACTGCCCCTCGAGCAGTTCGACGATCGGTTTGATGTTCAATATCCCGCCGAAGAACGTCACCGCGGCAGAGACGCGCCCGCTGCGTTTGAGATTCTCCAGCGTGTCGAGGGCGGCACAAACGCGCAGCCGCCTGCGCGCTGATTCAATCGCGTCCAGCGCGGCTTGCAGTCCATCCTCCGCGGCTTCCGCCGCGGCAAGCACCTGAAAGCCGAGACCGAGGGAAAGGGAGCCGCTATCCACGAGGGTGATTCTGTCGGGGAAATCGGTTGCCGCCTGGCGTGCAGAGTTGATGATGGTTGTTAATTTTCCCGCGGGGTGGATGGAAAGGATGTGGTCACAGCCGCGCGTGAAGAGAGATTCATAGCGGGTTGAGAATTCGCCGATCGAAGGCGCGGCTGTTGTCGGTGAGGTTTGAAGCGTGGGAAGCCTTTTGTAATAATCGTCGCGCGTGATCCCCTTTCCATCTGCGTACTCCTGCCCGTCGATGATCAAGATGGATGGGACGACCTCAAGCGCGAATTGTTCAACGAGATAGGCGGGAAGATCCGAAGTGGAGTCGGTGACGATGCCGAGTTTCATTTGATCAGAGCCCGCGATATTGACGATTCCAGTCGCTGAAAAAACGCCAGGCAATGACGATGCCGCCTGCGACGGCAATCCAGAATTCAACGCCGCGCAAGTTTAAGATCCAACACAGGGGCGCCAGCAGCATGCCGGTAATCAGGCTGGCGCGGGCGCGGTGGCGGATGATGACAAGCATGGCAAGCAATAGACCGATGCCGGCGAAGAATGCAATCCAGGTAACCGCAGCGAGCGCGCCGCCAAAGGTTGCAAGCCCCATGCCGCCGCGAAACTGGGCGAAGAGGGGCCAGCAATGACCGACAACGGCCAGCGCGCCCGTGAAGGTGACTACCCAGGTTTCTGCTGAATAGGTGAGCGCGAGAAAGACCGGCAGGAATCCCTTGGCGAGGTCAAGCACCAGCACCAGCGCGCCCCATCCAAAACCTGCCTGGCGCACGGTGTTCGTCGTGCCCGCGTGGCCCGAACCACCGTCACGGACATCCACTCCCTTTGCGAAGCGCGTGATCCAGATCGAAAAAGGAAGAGAACCTGAAATATATCCGATGAGCGGAAATATAATGAACGACAGGGAGGCCATTGCGGGAGTATAGCACACGCATGGATGCGGGCGATTTTCATTCGGCCCCCGTGATTGGAACGACCGATGTGGAACAACTTAAAACATCAGGGAAGCGGCGGGAGAGTTTCCATCGACCAGGTTGTGTAATAGGTGGGACCATCCCCAGTGTATTGAAACAACACGATCCAATAGCCGTTTTGCAGCCTGCCCCATACGTTAGATCCGGATGGGCGATATTCCATGATGGTCGCAGACTCGCCCTCATCCAGATCGAAACTCGTGAATTCGCTTTCGGGGCTGGGTTCCTTTCTCACATCCTGATCGATGCGCGCGGTCACCTGCATGGGCAGGATCGGGAACGGCTCCAGCCTGTCCATTTGAATCCATACATCATTGCGCGTCACAAAGGGCCAGTAGACATCGCCCTGCGGCGGGTTCACCCAATAGGTGGTTTTTGTCCTGGTATTCCACGTTACGATGACAACTTTGTGAACATAGTGGGGGTCGGTGAAATAGTTGACATACTGTGCCCTGCCCGGGCTGCTGTAGTCCATGGTGCGAACGCGCCCCCACCCACCCTGTATGGTTTCCAACGTAATGATGTTTCCCCCCATGGTCAGGCTTTCCATCTGGGGAAAACCTGCTCCATTAAACAATGCGGTGGATGAGGACTTTAGGAAATTCAATTTTCTTCTGTCGTTATCGTTAAGGTCGTTTATGAACACCTCCCATGCTCCGTCCACGGGAGTCCGGTGGGTGCCCGTCCCTTCCTTGGGTTCGGGATACAGTGGTGCAACCTCCGGGGTTTGCTTGAGATAGCCCCAATCAGGACCCACCGTTCGCGATTTATAGTTGTATATTGCAAGCTGGTTATCATGCTTTACGCGAAAATACTGGACCTGCTGCCCATACGACGGGCTGGGCAGGATGAAGGTGAACGGTGTATAGGTGGGTTCGAGCGTGAACGTGCTTCTCGGCGTGGGTGTCAAGGTGAGGGTTGGCGTGAGAGTCGGTATTGCCCTCTGGGTCTGCGTCGCTGCGGCGCCTGCCGTCTGCTGGATGTACAGCTGGATCGAGTTCGGGTCGGATGGCGGCGGAGATGTGGGCACTGCCGGCGCGCAAGCGAGGATCAAAACCAGCGCAGTGAACCCAATTAACAAGCGGTTCCCCGGTGATAATGCCTTGTTGTGTGTGCGACTCATTCTTCGACGATCTCTTTCACCCGCCCCACCTGACCGCCTTCCAACCTGACTTTGATTCCGTGTGGATGATTCGGGGATTTGGTGAGGATGTCCTTGACGATCCCTTTCGTGAGTTTGCCTGTGCGTTGATCCTGTTTCTGGACGACGAGCACGGTCATGCCGGCACGGAGGCTGGCGCGTGAGTTCCCGTTCATTTCTTCCACACCCAGACGTCCACCGATTCGCTTTTGCCTTTGAGATTCAACGTTCTTGATTCCATTCCCTCTGTTGACAGATCAGCCGCTTTTCTTGTTGCCTCGCTGATAATCAACTCGCCCGGCGCGGCAAGGGAGGTCAGACGCGAGGCGGTGTTGACCGAATCGCCCAGTATGGCAATGTTCGAGACGCCTCCGTCCGCCTCCACCGAACCGACGTAAGCGACACCTGTGTGGATGCCCACACCGACGGGGATCCACGGTTCCGATGCTCCGCCGTGGCCCATCACTTTCAGCATTTCCTTGCCCGCTTCGACCGCCACTTGTGGAAAATTCGGACCAGCAAAACCCGGGACAAAGAATCCAGCCACCTCGTCGCCTACCAGTTTCTCCACGAGTCCATAGTTCCGGTAGAAAACTTCGGTGGCGGCGCGGTAGAACCGGTTGATCGTTTTGCTGAACTCTTCCGGTGATAATTTCTCCGCCATCGTGGTGGAACCGCGTACATCCACGAACATGATCGAAATTTCAAGTTCCACGCCGCCATGATATTCGGTGGCAAACCTCTCGCATTGATTGCACAGGTATGGGTTGAGTTTCGAGGCTTCCACCCCCAGCAAGGTTTTGGAGAGATACCCACCCACTCCGTCGAATGGAAAATAACAGATGCGGCAACGCGGACTGTGCGGCAGGCGTTTAATGAGGGGACGCCACGATTTATTCTCGAACCAAGGCGCGTCCAGGCTGGCAGGCATGTTGCCCGTCGTCAGGTAGGAATGCCATGCATCTTTGATAATCGATTCAGGGACTTTTGCCTTGAGCATCAAGGCTTATTTTCATTCAGAAACACCGTGAAATCAAGATCCCCCGGCGAGTGACCGTAGTCCGTTAGTAATGCCGCGGCTTCGCTGCGGTGTTGTGTGCCGTGATTCACCACGTGGACGAGGCAGTGCCACAGGATGCGGTCGCGTTTGATGCCGGTATCTGTTGTGTAGCGCAAGTGACTTTCCATATCTTCATCTGTCAATATCCCAAGATAAGCGCGCATGGCAGTCTCTTCCTCGCGCCAACGCGCTTCGATAGCTTTTAGATCCGGGTAATCGGTAGGCAATAACTCGGAGGCATCCTTGATGGATTGAAATAACGCGCGCCAACTCCACTCCGCTTCGAGAGTGTGGAGCAATGTCCCGTGCAAGCCGCCATAGGGAAAGTTCGCTGGCGAAGTGAACTGCTCGTGCGTCACGCCTGTACTGGCGGCGAGGATCTTCCCATTTGCCCAGTAGTTATAGTTATAGAGGAAGTGGATGTCGCGGATGTTCATGGTTATTCCTGTGATGTGTCATTCTCCCGAAGGACATCGGGACGATGTGAGCGACCCGCTTCGCGGGGAGCGAAGAATCTCGGTCTTTACAGCGGGCGCCTCTTGAATCTGAGATTCTTCGTCGCTTCAGTCTCAGAATGAACTGTTGTAGAGATGCTTCGCTGCGCTCAGCATGACATGCCCTGTTACGGTCCTGTTGTCGGGGTCTCTGTAGGTGTATCCGTTTTCGGGGGAGTCGGTGTTTCGGTTGGTGTCTCTGTCGGGAGGTCTGTTGGCGGGAACGGAGTCAGGGTAGGTGTTGGCTCAGGGGTTGAGGTGGGCAGGTTGAGATTGAGCGTGACGCGCTTCTCGGCATAGAATTCATCCCCGTTCATGAGGTAGATCCGCAGTGTGATCCTGCTTGAGGTCACATCACTCATGTCCCAGGTGTAGATGTCT
>DATKAU010000215.1:0-4373 GCA_035514655.1 Anaerolineales bacterium | reverse complement strand
CGCGTGGTGGAGGGCTCGTTCAAATCCACCGAGGTCCTGCGCATGTTTTCGACCCACGAGGATATGCGTCCTGTCGAGATCGGCATCTTCGCCCCGGGTATGAAGCCGGTGGACCGTCTCGGATCAGGCGAAGTGGGCTACGTCGCGACGGGATTCAAGACCGTGCACGAGTGCCGTGTGGGAGATACGATCACGCGTGCATCACAACCTGCACCCGAACCCCTGCCGGGATACCTAAACCCGAAGCCGATGGTCTTCGCCGGGATCTACCCCGTCGAGGCTGACGATTATCCCGAACTGCGCGACTCGCTTGAAAAACTGCAGCTCAACGACGCGTCGCTGACGTATCAGCCTGAAACGTCACAGGCGCTGGGATTCGGTTTCCGCGCCGGCTTCCTCGGTCTCTTCCACATGGAGATTATCCAGGAGCGCATCGAACGTGAATACGATCTGGATGTTCTGTTCACCGCACCTTCGGTGGAATATCAGGTCTTGTTGATTGACGACTCAATCATTCCTGTCGATTCGCCCGCCACACTGCCCGACGAGTCAAAGATCGTCGAAGTGCGCGAGCCATGGATGACGATCGAGATCATAACTCCCACCGATTATTACGGTCCCATCATGGAGATCGTCACCAAACGCCGCGGTATTTTCAAAAAACAGGAATACCCCGCGCCGCACCGCGTGCAGCTCGATTTTGAAATTCCTCTCTCCGAAATCATCGTGGATTTCTTCGACGATTTGAAATCGCGTACCAAGGGCTACGCCTCGCTCGATTATCAATTCCTTGAATACCGCCCGGACGAATTGCAGAAGCTGGAGATCCTCGTCAACGGCGAACCGCTCGATGCGCTGGCAACCATCGTACACAAGCAGGACGCGTATCATAAGGGGCAGCGCCTGATCACCAAACTGAAGGAATTGATCCCGCGCCAGTTATTCGATGTGGCGGTGCAGGCTTCGGCGGGCGGGAGGATCATCTCGCGCGCCAACGTCAAAGCCACGCGCAAAGACGTGCTGGCAAAATGCTACGGCGGCGACATCACCCGCAAGAAGAAACTGCTCGAGAAACAAAAGAAGGGCAAGAAACGTTTGAAGATGGTCGGCAACGTCGAGATCCCGCAGGACGCGTTCATGGCGGTGTTGAAATTGAATGAGGAATGATGCTCGCGCTGTGCGGAGGATCGAATGGTTTTAGAGACCCGTAGTCGAAGCGTCCTTCGACTGCGTTTCACTCCGCTCAGGACGGAGATACCTGTATGAAAGATGCAAAACGCTGGCTGCCGGGGGTGATTATCAGCATCCTGCTGATCGCCGCCATTCTCTATTTCGTCGATCTGCAAGAAATGTTGGACGCCTTCCGCAACGCGAATTACGCACTCCTGGCGTTGGCCGTCTGCCTCGGCTTCGTCTGGATGGCGGTGCGCGCCCAGGTCTGGCGGACGCTTTTACGTGACCGTCCCTCCTATAGCGATGTGTTATGGACTGTCGGCGAAGGCTACATCCTGAACAACTTCCTGCCGTTCCGCCTCGGCGAGATCGGGCGCGCCTTCCTGCTCAGCCGCAAATCGGGCGGGATGAAATTCAGCGAGATCCTCCCCACCATCGTGATCGAACGCACCGTGGATTTGATCTTCTCCGCGATGATCTTCCTCTTCTCCCTGCCCTACGTGGTCAACGCGGAGAGTTCGCCCACGCTCGGTTACATCATCGCCGGTGTGATGGTGTTCGGGTTGGTGTTGATGTATGTTCTGGCACACAACAACCGATGGGCGCTTGATTTGTTCCACAAACTCAGCAGGCGCTTCCCGTCCCTGCAAAAGGTGGGCGGCAGTTTCCTCGAGTCATTTTTTCAGGGGCTGGGCGTGCTCACAGACGGCTGGCTGTTCCTGCGCTTTTTATTCTGGATGACCCTCAATTGGGCAATTGCCATCGTCCCCTACTACTTGATAACCCGGGCTTTCTTCCCGGAAGCGCAATGGTTGTGGAGCATTTTTGGGCTGGGCATGGCGGCATTTGGCGGGGCAATCCCCTCCGCGCCCGGCGCAGTGGGGACCTTCGAAGGCGCAATCGTTTTTGCGCTCACCCGTTTCACCTCTGATGAATCCACCGCCCTTGCGGCGGCGCTGGCCATGCGTATGTACAACTACATCAGCGCGGGAGTAATCGGCGGAATCGGTCTCCTGCGCGAAGGGCAGACTCTTTCAGGGGTCTACCGGGAATTGATGAGTTTCAGGAATAAACAGGGAACCGAACCAACCGGATAGATCATGTTCCCGCTTTACGATACCGCGCGCTCGCATAAGTTCCCGCTGATCAACCTTCTCCTGATAGGTGCCAACGCGTACGCCTTCTTCATCGAGCTTGGCATGGCGCCCGGCGAACTGGAGGCGTTCATTTTTGCCAACGGGCTGATCCCTGCACAGCTATTGGGAAACCCGTCGGCTGAATGGATGACGATCTTCACGTCCATGTTTCTGCATGGAGGCTGGTTCCACATCCTCAGCAACATGTGGGTGCTGTTCATCTTCGGTGACAATATCGAAGCGCGTTTGGGCGGCGTTCGATACCTGTTCTTTTATCTGTTGAGCGGTACGGCGGCGGGATTAATGCAGGCATTCATCCTGCCTTCGAGCACCGTCCCTATGATCGGCGCGAGCGGCGCGGTGGCGGGCGTGCTGGGCGCGTATCTGATTCTCTTTCCGAATTCCCGCGTAGCCAGCCTTGTGCCGATCTTTTTCATCTTCACGCTCGTTGAATTGCCCGCGTTCGTCTTTCTCGTGTTCTGGTTCATAACCCAGTTGTATTCGGGACTGTTCTCGTTGCAGGGCGGCGCGGGCGGCATTGCGTGGTGGGCGCACATCGGCGGATTTATCTTCGGGATCTTCATCGCCTTCTTTTTTAGAAGAAGGACGATATCCCGTTATTAAGGAAGCAAAATGGCTCGTGATTATCTTGTGACCGGAGGGGCGGGATTCATCGGATCCAACTACGCCCACAGGCTGATCCAGCGCGGGGAGCGCGTCACCCTCTTCGACAATCTGTCACGTGCGGGTGCGCCGCGCAACATCGCCTGGTTGAAGGATCAATTCGGGGAAAACGGATTCAGGCTCATCGCCGGTGACGTGCGCAGCGCGGATCAGCTGGCGGAGGCGGCGAGGGATGCGGACGTGATCGTCCATCTCGCGGGACAGGTCGCGGTGACTACATCCGTGACAAATCCACGCGAAGATTTCGAGGCGAACGCCCTCGGCACATTCAATGCCCTCGAAGCCGCGCGGCTCTCGGGGCGCGATCCAATTTTTCTGTACGCTTCCACAAACAAAGTCTACGGCGGGATGGAGAATGTGAAATTAATCGAGGAGCCCACGCGCTGGTTGTACGCCGATCTCGATCATGGCTGCCCCGAAACACAGCCGCTCGATTTCCATTCGCCCTACGGTGTCAGCAAGGGGTCGGGCGATCAATACACGCGTGATTATTCGCGCATTTATGGCCTCCGCTCAGTGGTATTCCGGCAGTCTTGTATTTACGGACCGCGCCAGTTCGGCATCGAGGATCAAGGCTGGCTGGCGTGGATGATGATCGCAGCGGTGACGGGACGAAAGATCACAATCTACGGCGACGGTAAACAGGTGCGCGACGTGTTGCACGTGAGCGATCTGCTCGACGCATACGATGCCGCCATCGAAAAAATTGATGTTGCCAAAGGACAGGTCTACAACATGGGCGGCGGCAGGCGCAACGTAATGGCGATCTGGGCGGAGTTCGGTCCGATTCTCGAAAAATTACTTGGCAAGCCGATCGAAGTGGCGCATGAGGGCTGGCGCCCCGGCGACCAGCGCGTTTTTTATGCAGACATCCGCAAAGCGCAACGAGATCTCGACTGGATGCCGAAGATCGATCTCGAAGAGGGCATGGAGTTGATGTTCGAGTGGGTGAAAGCAAACAGGGATTTGTTTTAACGACGCCTGTATAACAGCGACAAGACCAGCGCCCCCATTAATCCGATAAACATATCCATAATCGTATCATCCAGCCCGCGCACCATGTTTGTGCCGAAGAGATAGTCGAAGATGTTTTCGTAAAACTCCCACAGGATGATCGTCGTCCCTGTGCAGGTAAAGGCGAAGAACGTTCGAATCAGGGTTGGAATATTCCCAAGATATTCCTGTGAATTTCGGATCGCCGAGCGGAAGAAATATGTAATCGAAACGCCGCCCAAGAAATGCGTGGGGATATCCAATGGCGGGAACATCTTGAAGAATCCCAATGCAACGCCGATTAAATAAAACCCAAACACGCCCAGTGGCGCCCATGCGGATTCGCGCAGGGTGTTCGCGATCCATTCAAGGATTTGTTTTCGATTT
>DATKAU010000214.1:0-13410 GCA_035514655.1 Anaerolineales bacterium | reverse complement strand
TCTTCTTCGTCTTCTGGGAAGTCGGTCTCGTCCCAATGTACTTTTTGATCAACCAGTGGGGGAGTGCAAACCGCGACTACGCATCGATGAAGTTCATGATCTACACCATGGGCGGATCGCTCGGACTCCTCCTCGCCATCCAGCTGCTCGGCGTTCTATTCGGGACCTACGACCTGCTCGCCCTCACCCAGAGTTGGACTTCGCTCGAGCCGGATTCGACTCTCCTTGGAATGTCAGCCTCAACAGTCAAGGCGATTGCGTTCTGGGCGTTTGCTGTCGCCTTCGCGGTCAAGGTCCCTGTGTGGCCCTTCCATACCTGGCTTCCAGATGCGCACACCGAAGCGCCGACTGCCGGATCGATGATCCTGGCTGGTGTCCTGCTTAAACTCGGTGCATACGGATTTTTACGGCTTATTCTCCCGCTGTATCCTGTTGAAGCGAAATATTTTGCCGGCGCGCTGGCGCTCCTTGCCACAGCCGCGATTGTCTTCGGTGCGTTCAGTTCCTATGCCCAAACGGACTTCAAGCGGCTGGTCGCGTACTCGTCCGTCAATCACATGGGGTTTGTGGTGCTCGGTATCGCCGCGGCAGGCTTGGCATCCGGGACGAACGATGCGACGATCGCCCTGAACGGCGCAATCCTCCAAATGTTCAATCATGGGCTTTCGGCGGCGGGGATGTTCTTTCTTGTCGGTGTGATCTACGAACGGACGCACACGCGGAATCTCGATGAGTTTGGCGGATTATTCCCGCTCGTTCCCATATATGGTGGAATTTTGATCTTCACCAGCATGGCTTCGCTGGGTCTGCCCGGCCTCAATGGTTTCATCTCTGAGTTTTTGGTTGTGCGAGGTACCTGGCCCATCCTGACGGTTTACACCGCCATCTCGATGCTCGGCTTGCTCTTTACGGGCGCGTACATCTTGAAGGGAATCAAAAAGGTTTTACATGGACCGTTGAACGAACACTGGGCGCATGGCGAACACCGGCTCACCGAAATCAATCCACGCGAGATTCTGGTCATGGCTCCCCTCATGGCTCTCATACTGTGGATCGGCATTTACCCGGCGTGGATTTTGGACGTGATTAACAAAGCCGTGGTAATGCTGTTCTAAGAGGTTGATAATGAATTTTCCTGTACTGAGCGTAATTAACTTCACTCCCCTCGTTGCGGCGCTTATCATATTGCTCCTGCCTGCAAACCGCAAAAACGAAGCACGGGCGGTCGCGCTCGCCTCGGCATCCTTTGCCCTGATCCTTTCGCTGTGGATGTATTTCACCTACGATCAATCGACGGCGGGATACCAATTTGTAGAAAAATACAACTGGCTCCCTGTGTTGGGAATCAGCCTGCACTTCGGCGTGGACGGCATCAGCGCGCCGCTCGTATTGCTTACCGGTGTGGTCATGTTCACCGGCGTTTTAATCTCGTGGGGTGATGATCATCCGCACGTGATGGCGGGGATTCAAGACAGACCGCGTGAATTCTTTGCCTTTCTGTTTATCCTTGCCACAGGTGTGTTCGGGGTGTTCGTTTCGCTCGACCTGTTCATGTTGGTCTTTTTCTATGAAATTGCCGTGTTCCCGATGTACCTCCTGATCGTCATCTGGGGCTGGAACGTCACGCGCGAATACGCCGCGATGAAACTGACGCTCTACTTGTTGATCGGTTCGGTCGTTTCACTGGCGGGCGCGCTGGTGATGTATATCGTTCAATACCAAAACACGGGTGTGTTGACCTTCGACATGATCGCCATGGAAAACGCCGGTTTCTCACAGTCGTTCCAAATCCTGTGGTTCCTGCCTGTCTTTTTCGGCTTTGCCGTGTTGGGAGGCATCTGGCCTTTTCACAACTGGTCGCCTGATGGTCACGTTGCCGCGCCGACGGCTGTCTCGATGTTTCACGCAGGCGTGTTGATGAAACTGGGCGCGTTCGCGGCGCTGCGGGTGGGGATCATGCTCCTGCCCGAAGGCGCAAAGTACTGGTCATGGTTGATCATGGCATTTGCGGCTATCGCGGTCGTTTACGGTGCCTACATCGCCTTTGTCCAGATGGACTTCAAGTACATGGTCGGTTTTTCGTCTGTGTCTCACATGGGGCTGGTGATGCTCGGGTTTTCCACACTCAATCGTGATGGTCTACTGGGTTCGGGGTTGCAGATGTTCTCGCACGGCGCCATGACGGCTCTCTTCTTCGCCGTGGTCGGCATGATCTATGATCGGGCACACACGCGGCAGATCCCCGAACTTGGGGGCATGAGCAAAGCCATGCCGTTCGCCGCGGTTGGATTCATCATTGGCGGTCTTGTGTCGATGGGTATGCCCCTGTTCTCCGGCTTCATCGCCGAGTTCCCGATCTTCATGGGCGTATGGCGCGTGCAGTGGCTGGTTGCAGTAGTTTGCAGCATTTCGATTGTCATCACCGCTGCCTACATCATGCGTAACGTGCGGCAGGTGTTCTTTGGGGACATGCCCGAAAAACTCCAGGGTCACATCACCGACATCACCGTGCTCGATAAACTTGCTATCACCACACTTTGTGTGTTCATGGTGGTTATTGGCTTGTACCCGAAATTCATGGTTCCCATGGTGCAGACTGGTGTGGAATACATCCTGCGCCTGCTGGGAGGTTCATAATGTTTTCTTCGACAATGTTCGCATCCATCCTCCCCGAGATCCTGATCCTCGTGCTGGGAATGCTCGTCCTGATCGTCGAGCCGTTCTGGAAGGAGGAGAAGCGGCGCAACGTCGGCTGGCTCACTGCAGGCGGGCTCGCCGCTTCGATGATTATCTGCCTGCTGGTTGGGCAGCCTGGTGAACCTATCTCCACACTTGGTGGGATGATCCGCTTCGACTGGCTCGGCTTTTTCTTCAAGATGTTGATCATGTTCGCCGGCGCAGCGACCGCGCTCCTGCTGATGGATCACGAAAAAGTGGGTTCGCGCGGCGAGGCATATCTTTTGCTTCTCGCATCGCTCATCGGCATGAACTTGATGGCTGTTTCGACAGATTTGGTCATGCTCTTTCTCGCCATCGAGACAGCATCGATACCGTTGTACGTTCTCTCCGGTTTCATGCTTGGCGACGATAAGTCCACCGAGGCGGGTTTCAAATATCTGCTGTTCGGTGTGCTCACGACTACATTTATGCTGTACGGTCTCAGCCTCGTATTTGGCTTTTCCGGCACCACGAACATCGCCGAACTGGCGGAGATGTATAACGTCGGTGCGGTCTCACCGATCGCCGCATCAGGCGTGCTGGCATTAATCCTGATCGGGATTGGTTTCAAGATCGCGTTTGTGCCATTCCATTTCTGGTCGCCCGATGTCTACGAGGGATCGCCGACTCCTGTGGCGGGCTTTTTATCCACGGCGTCGAAAGCGGCGGGTTATGCGGTGCTGTTGCGTTTGTTCTTTGTAGCCTTCCCCGACCCGAGCCTCTCAGCCTCGTGGACACTTGCCCTCGCCATTCTCGCCGCGATTACAATGACCGTGGGAAATCTCCTTGCCCTCCAGCAGACGAATATCAAGCGCTTGCTTGCCTACTCCTCCATTGCTCACACGGGTTATACCTTGATCGGTGTGGTTGCCTTTACGCAATTAGGTGCGGCGAGTGTGGTGTTTTATCTTGCCGCATATATTCTCACCAACCTGCTCGCCTTCGGTGTTGCCATGGCGTTCAGCAAAGTGACGGGCCTCGAGGATATCCGCGAGTATGCTGGTATGAGCCGCCGCTCACCATGGTTGGGGTTGATGATGCTCACTGCATTTCTCTCGCTCACCGGCATGCCCCCGTTTGGAGGGTTTGTCGCGAAGGTGGTTGTCTTTGCAGCGGGCATTGAGGCGGGCTATACCTGGCTCGTGATCATCGGCGTGGTTAACTCGGTAATCGGCGCGTATTACTATCTGAACACGCTCAAGTTCGTTTACCTCTATCGGATGCCGAACGAGGACGAGGAAAATCATCCGGTGCCTCTGACGCGTCCGTACGCGATCGCGCTGGTGGTATTGACGGTCGGCGTGATTCTGATCGGCACCGTGTTTGCCCCCTGGTTCAACTGGTCGGATGCGGGCGCGTTGAACCTGTTCTAGTAGGGGAAGTTTCGCCTCTCGCCCAGCCGCGGCTTGATCCTGACTGTGGATCTTCACCGCGGCTGGAGTTTTGATCCGTTCCCGGGCGAAGGAAATACGTTTCGGAACGGGAGCAGGCAGAACGTCCAAAACGAAACGATGGATGATGTGTCATAGCGTGGTTTGGCGCTGCATATCGAAATCCAAATCCGAATTGACAAACCGCAGAATCACCCGTTATAATTGTGCATAATAGCACAATCAAAATCTGATTTGTCTGATTGTCGATACAGCCTTGATGCTGGTGGTTTTATCCTTTACAATTGCGTGCCTAGCAAGAATTTTAGAGAGGTGACATCCCGATGAACGAAAAGAATATCCGGCAGGTGCTCGAAATCGAAAAGGAAGCGCAGGAGTTTCAGGAAAAGGCAAAGCGTGAGGCGCAGGAGATCCCCATACGCGCCGAACAGGAAGCGCAGGCACTACTGGCACGCGCTCGGGCAGAGGCACAAGATGAAGCAAGGAAGCTGGTTGCCGCAGTGCAGGCTGAGGATCGCTCGAAGGAAATTGTTGCCGGAGTGAGCGCGAAAAACTCCGAGTTCGAGGTGCTCGCCAAAAAGAATTTCGATAAAGCTGTAGCCTTCGTACTCGAACGTGTGCTGGGTAAGGCGTAATCATGGCTGGTGGTGTTTCCGGGTACGCGGCAATCAGCACGAAAGTGCGGGCGATGTATTCCAATCTGCTCAGCCCGCAGGAAATTACCCGTTTAAGTGATTCCCCCGATTTTCCATCATTAATCAGTTCGCTGAAAAACACACAATATGGACCCCACCTCTCAGCGTTGAAGGATAACGAACTCACGCCGAGGCGCGCCATCCAGCAGTTGAAGCAAAGGCTGGCGGATTCGTATACGAGCGTGGTGCAGATGTCTCCTGAACAGACGCGCCCTCTTATCAAGCAGTTGTATCGTTATTTTGAACTGGGCAACCTGAAGGCGGTCTTGCGGAGCATCCTCACAGTGACTTCGTGGAATCCCGATGTGGCACCGTGGGATCGTGTGCGCGAAGTGCTCTTTCCTTTCGGTTCATTCGCCACCATCCCTGCACAGGCAATGGTTGAATCGGGGAACGTGCCTGCTGCGGTGGAACTATTGAAGGGTTCGCCGTACGAATCGGCAATGTCTTTTGCGATGAGGCGCTATTCAGCGGAGCAGAATCTCTTCCCGCTCGAAGTGGCGCTCGATCTCGATTACTGGCGCCGCCTGTGGGCGGAAGCGAAAAAATTGAGCGGGCTGGATCGCGAACAGGGAACGAAGATCATCGGATCGCTGCTCGACATGAACAACCTAATGTGGGCGATCCGCTACAAGGTTTATTACAAACTCTCTGAAGAGGAATTGATCAATTACACCCTGCCGTTCGGGTTCCGTGTGCGTGACGAGGATATCCGCGCGATCGCCGCGGGCGGGGATATCGCCGCCATCGTCACGCGCATCTTCCCCTCGATTCAGGATGTCAGCGCGCTGTTGGAAAATCCCCAGGCAGGTCTCCCGAAACTGGAGGTTTTGCTCAAGCGGCAGTTGATGAAGCAATGCACCGCCGCATTCATCGGCAATCCGTTCCACATCGGTCTGCCGCTTGCCTATCTTATATTGAGCGATCTTGAAATTCAGGATCTGATTGTGCTGATCGAAGCCAAGTCTTCAGAGATATCCGACGAGGATCTTCGTTCAGTGCTGCTGAAGACCAGCCTGCAGAATTAGCATTTGGATTGATCTTATCTAGATGGAGATGACATGTTTTTTCCAAGAGAAATGACCGAAGTTGAGTTGATCATCCCCTCCAAGGACTTGGTTCCGGTGACCAGGGTATTGAGCGGAAGGGGCGTGTTTCATCAGGTGGACAGTACCTATCTTGGCCTGGAAAGTCTGGGTCCGAGTACGTGGCAGGAGAAAGCCGCGAATTATTCCACGCTCGAGCGCCGCATTCAAACCATCATGCAAACCCTCATACTCGAAGAGGAGCCGAGGGATTCTTCCGATTTTGACACAATTGTGGAGCTGGATGCTGTCCGCCCCGCTGTCGATCGCATCGAAGCGGAGGTGAAGGGGACGAACGACCAGCTCAGCAGTGAGAGGAAGCGGCTGGAAATCCTCGAGAGCCAGCTCCGCCAGCTCGAACCCATCTCGCATGTGAATTTTGAAGTCGGTTCCTTGCGGAACTCATCTTATTTACATTCCATTCTGGGTGTAATGCCTGCGGCGCAGGTAACCCGCCTCGAATCCAGCCTCTCTCGCGTCCCACATGTTTTCTTCACGCTGAAGGAGGATACTCAAAAACCCGTGGTCTGGCTGTTGGGACCGCGCAGCAATTCTGATATTCTTGACCGCGCGGCGAAGAGCGCCTACCTCAACCCCCTGACACTGCCTGAGGAATTCAGCGGAACTCCGGAGCGGATTTCGGCGATGACGCGCAAGGCGATCGATGAATCCAGGCAGAAAATCTTCGAGTTGGAGTCAGGCCTCAAGAAACTTGCTGGAACTCACAAAAAGGAATTGCAGAAATTATGGTGGGATGTGCACGTCAGCCGTTTGATGGCGGATGCCATCGTGCGTTTCGGACAGTTGCGCCACACCTATGTTGTGGTTGGCTGGGTTCCGACCAGTGACCTGCAACTCCTGACCGAGAGGCTTAAGCAAGCCTCGAAGGAAATCCTGATTGAAACCATCCCGACGGATCGATCGGGTCATCACTCCCATGTACCCGTCGCGTTGACGAAAAACAAGTGGTTACGGCCCATACAGGATCTTGTGACCACCTATGGCCGCCCCAGTTACGGTGAGCTTGATCCGACCATCCTGATTGCGTTTACCTTCCCGTTCCTATACGGCGCCATGTTCGGTGATCTTGGCCAGGGTCTCGTTCTGATGCTGGTCGGCTTTCTTGCTCATAATAGGATCTTTATGAAGGGGCTGCAAAGCCTTGGTCTGCTGCTTGTGTATTGTGGATTTTCGGCGACGGTTTTCGGATTTTTATATGGGAGCATCTTCGGATTCGAAGGACACTTGATCGAGGAATATCTTCACTTCCACTTTGAGCCGACATGGCTTAGCCCCATCGAAGGTGAAAATATCCTTACAGTCTTACGCGTTGCGATTGATGCCGGCATCATAATTTTACTGTTCGGCTACCTCCTTGGGTTGTTCAACAACATCCGCTCAAGAGATTGGGCGCACTTTTGGTTCGGTCATACGGGTGTGGTCGCGTTGATCTTCTATGTTTCGTTCCTCGCCCTACTAGGCGGTTTCCTCGCTGATACTGCGATTGCTCCAAAGGTCGCGGTTGCCATCAGCAACCTGCCGCTCCCATTCACCACAATTGCGCTCGTTTTCGGTGCGGGCATCATGTTCTCGGGATTCTTTAGAAACCTGGTGGAGGGGCATCGCCCGTTGATCGAAGGAAAAGGTCTGGGCGGTATTCTCATGTTCGGCGTGCAATCGTTCATGGATATTTTCGAGACGGTCATCAGCATGTTGAGCAACACCTTATCATTCGTCCGTGTAGGCGCGTTTGCGGTTGCGCACGGCGGTTTGAGCCTGGCAATCTTCTCACTGGCAGGTGAGGAACCCGATCTTGGCTTCTGGATTACCATCCTGATTGGCAACATCTTTATCATTGGTTTCGAAGGT
Source organism: Anaerolineales bacterium (assembly GCA_035514655.1). GTDB lineage: Bacteria > Chloroflexota > Anaerolineae > Anaerolineales > Villigracilaceae > Defluviilinea. The sequence continues at coordinate 5,652 of DATKAU010000214.1, read as the reverse complement.
CTGATTGTTTACATCCAGACCATGCGTTTGCACTACTATGAAATACTCGGCAAGTTCTTCCACGGCGGAGGCATGCGCTTCGAGCCGTTGCGGCTGAACCCTTCACAAGAGGAGGCGTAAGCCCCGGATAGAAGTATTTCGAAGTAATTTTGATATTGACTGGCACGTTAAGTTTTGTGAAAAACAACTACAAATTAAGGAGATAAACAATGTTCTTAGTCTTTGCTGTATTGGTTGGTTTGATCCCGGTCATTCCTGCGGTGGTATACGTTCTTCAGAACGGCAAGACCAGCCCCACGCAGGCAGTCGCGCGCATGGTGAGCGGATTCAACTGGTTCAACTTTTTGGTGGGCATGATGGCAGGCGGACTTGCGCTCGTCTGGCTGGCTTCCCCGTCTGGCGCGATGGCTGCTGGCGCCGCCCAGGAAGGTGTTGTTGACCAGTACGCCACGCTCGCTGCAGCCCTCTCGACGGGTCTCGCGTGCATCGGCGCAGGCATTGCTGTGGGTGGTTCCGGTGCAGCCGCCGTCGGTGCGACAGCTGAAAAGCCCGAGTCGTTCGGCCGCTCGCTGATCTTCGTGGGTCTCTCCGAAGGTATCGCGATCTACGGCTTGATCATTTCCTTCCTCGTTCTCCCGTAAGGCGCGTGGTGCGTGCATGAAGGTTCTGGTTATCGGTCATCCTGACGCAGTGCTGGGTTTTTCGCTCGCGGGTGTTGGTGGCAGGGTCGCCTCCACCGCCGACGAGGTGAATCAGGCGCTGGACGACATCCAGTCCGCGAAGGATGTGGGCATCGTCCTCGTCACCCAGGATGTGGCTGAATTGATCCCTGCGCGGATGGAACACCTCAAACTGCGGAGCACGATCCCGCTGGTGGTTGAGATCCCCTCGCGCAGCGGCGTTCCGGAGGGCCAGGCATCACTTGGCGATATCGTACTTCGTGCGATCGGTATCAAGTTATAAACCCTTTCCTGTGTCAGGAAAATGAATTGGAAGTGTGTCTATGAAATCTGAATCAAAAGATATTGAGATGCTCGAGCGGGCCATTCTCATGGAAGCCCGTGAAGAAGCCGGACAGATGCAGGCAGAGGCTAAAGAGAAGGCTGATGCCATTCATCGCCGCGCCAGGGAACAGGCTGAGTCCGAACGGAGAACCATCCTGGACCGGGCGAACCAGGATGCAGAACGTCTTCGCAGTCAGGCGATGGCGACGGCGCAGTTAAAGGCGCGTTCCACTCAGCTTAAACATCGCGAGAAACTGCTCGACAGCGTTTTTATCGAAGTGAAGAAACAACTGGAGGTGGTCAAAAAGCGCCCGGATTACGATGCCATTGCGGCGTTATTGTTGCGCGAGGCGTTGACCGAGTTACGCGTACACAAGGCGGAAATTCGGGCAGATGAATCAACACAGAAAGCCCTCAAGAAGGGCGCGCTGGATGAAGTCGCGAAGGAACTCAAGGGCGAATTCACTCTTGCCGGCGTGCTGGAAGAGGGAAATGGGGTTGTGGTGGATGCAGCAGATGGCAAGATTCACTACGACAATACATTCGAAACCCGCCTGAACCGTTTGCAGAACACCCTCCGTTCCTCGGTGTATAAGGTGTTGATGGGAGAATCAGCATGAGTATTGAAGTAGGAAAAATTACCTGGATCAGCGGACCCGTCGTCCGCGCCCGCGGTTCGCGCCACGTCGGCATGTTGGAACTGGTCGAGGTCGGCGATGAACGCCTCGTGGGGGAGGTCATCGGCCTCAAGGGTGACCAGATGACTGTACAGGTGTACGAAGAGACCTCGGGTATGCAGACCGGCGCGCCTGTCTACGGCACGGGACTACCACTTTCGGTCGAATTGGGACCGGGCCTGATCCAGAGCATTTACGACGGTGTGCAACGCCCCCTTCCGTTGATTGAACAGGCGGTGGGCTCGTTCATCACCCGCGGCGCGCGCTTCGACCCGATCAACCGCGAAAAGAAATGGAAATATACGCCGAAGGTAAAGGTCGGCGATGAAGTCAAAGGCGGAATCATTCTCGGTATCGCGATGGAAACAGAAACCTTCGAACATCGCGTCATGCTTCACCCCGACGACGCGGGCACGATCACCTGGGTTGCCGCCGCCGGTGAATACACGGTCAACGACCCGATTGCCAAATTGAAGATGGGCAAGGAGGAAAAGACCGTCACCATGTTACAGCGCTGGCCTGTCCGCAGGGCGCGCCCGTTCATTCAACGCCGCGGCGCGAACATCCCCCTGATCACCGGTCAGCGTATCCTCGATACATTCTTCCCGGTGGCGAAGGGCGGCGCGGCTGGCATTCCCGGTCCGTTCGGCTCGGGCAAGACTGTGACGCAGCACAGCATCGCAAAATGGGCGGATGCGGAAGTCATCGTCTATATCGGGTGCGGCGAACGCGGCAACGAGATGACCGAAGTGCTGCAGGAATTCCCGCATCTCGTCGACCCGAGGTCCGGCCGTCCATTGATGGAGCGCACCGTGCTGATTGCGAACACCTCCAACATGCCGGTGGCCGCACGCGAAGCAAGCATTTATACAGGTATTACCATCGCAGAGTATTACCGCGATATGGGTTACCACGTCGCGTTGATGGCTGACTCAACCTCCCGTTGGGCGGAAGCGCTGCGTGAAGTTTCAGGTCGTCTCGAAGAGATGCCCGCCGAGGAAGGCTATCCCGCCTATCTCGCCGGTCGTCTTGCGGAATTCTACGAGCGCGCCGGTTACGTGGACAATTTAAACGGCAGCCAGGGATCAGTAAGCGTCGTGGGCGCAGTCTCGCCTCCCGGTGGTGACTTTTCAGAACCGGTGACCCAGCACACCAAGCGGTTCATCCGCTGTTTCTGGGCGCTGGATAAGTCGCTGGCTTCCGCCCGTCACTTCCCGGCCATCAACTGGCTGGACTCCTACAGTGAATACATCGACGACGTGGCCAACTGGTGGCGCGAAAGGGTCGGCAAGGACTGGCTCGAGATGCGCAACAAAGCCATGGAGTTATTGAGCGAAGAAAGCCGCCTGTCGCAGATTGTCAAACTCGTCGGTCCCGACGCGTTACCCTTTGCGGAACGCATGGTATTGGAAACAACCCGCCTCATCCGTGAGGGCATTCTGCAGCAGAACGCGACTGACCCGGTGGACGCCTACTCCTCCGTGGAGAAACAGATCCGCCTGCTCGAACTGGTGCTGTATTTCCACGAACGCGGCATGGCCATCGTCAAGCGCGGCGCGCCGATCAATCTGATCCATGACCTGCCGGTGGTGGACACCATCATCCGCGCGAAATCATCCGTGACCAACGAAGAGGTGCATAAGCTGGACGATATTCAGAATGCAATTGACGAGCAGATGAGTCAATTAGATGCGGAGTATAGATAATGAGCGAAGCAACTGTATTAGGCGGCCAGGAAGTCGTCGGCGTCGGGCGCATTGAGGGACCGATTATGGTCGTCGAAGGCGCGGCCAACGTCAGCTATGACGAGGTCGTGGAGATTCAAGATTCAAAAGGCAACCTTCGCCGCGGACGTGTGCTCGAGGTTGGTGAAGGTGTCGCGGTTGTGCAGGTATTTGCCGGTTCTACAGGCTTATCGATCGACGGGACGCGCGTACGGTTCCTCGGCACCACCCTCCACATGCCTGTGGCAGAGGAAATGCTCGGGCGCATCTTCGACGGCCTGGGCACCCCGATTGACGGCGGACCCGAGCCCCTTACTGATCGGTACATGGATGTGAACGGCCAGCCGATCAACCCGACTGCGCGCATTTATCCGCGCGATTACATCCAGACCGGCATTTCAACCATTGATGGCGTCAACACGCTCCTGCGTGGTCAGAAGCTCCCATTGTTCTCCGGCGCAGGCATGCCGCATGACCAACTGGCAGCACAAATAGTGCGCCAGGCGACACTCGGACGTGTAGCCGGCGCACCCCAGACCGAAGGCGAGGAATTCGCCATCGTGTTTGCCGCCATGGGCGTGAAGAACGATGTGGCGGATTACTTCCGCAGGTCATTCACTGAAAGCGGCGCGTTGACCCGTGTGGCGATGTTCCTCAACCTGGCGGACGATCCCCCGGTGGAGCGTATCGTCACCCCGCGCGCGGCATTGACGCTCGCGGAGTATCTCGCCTATGAACTCGAGAAGCACGTGCTCGTGGTTCTCACCGACATGACCAACTATGGCGAAGCCCTGCGCCAGATCTCGAACGTGCGCGGCGAAGTGCCAAGCCGCAAGGGTTACCCCGGCTATTTATACAGTGACCTCGCGTCCTTGTACGAACGCACGGGCCGCATCCGCACCAGCAAGGGATCGATCACGCAGATTCCGATCCTCACCATGCCGAACGACGACATGACCCACCCGATGCCTGATCTTACCGGGTACATCACTGAAGGCCAGATCGTGCTTGGGCGTGAACTGTACTACGCCGGTATATACCCGCCCGTTACCGTTCTGCCCAGCCTCTCCCGCCTCATGAAGGATGGCATAGGCAAGGGCCGCACGCGCGACGATCATCCGCGTTGGGGCGCCCAGTTATATGCCGGTTACGCAAAGACTCAGGATATCCGTGCGCTGGCCTCTGTCATCGGTGAGGAAGAGTTGTCCGAGGTGGATCAGAAGTATCTGAAGTTCGGACGCGCCTTTGAGCGTGAATTCGTCAACCAGAGCTTCACCGAAAACCGCACCATCGAGCGCACACTCGAAATCGGATGGAAACTCCTCTCCATGCTGCCAAAGGGCGAACTCACCCGCGTCACGCTGGACGAGATCAAGCAGTATTACAAAGGCGACGATGCCTCAAGTTAGCATTGCACCAACCCGCACGAACCTGATCCGCCTCAAAAAGGAACTGCGCTTTGCGAAGGAGGGCTACGAGATCCTCGACCGCAAACGCGAAGCGCTGACTGGCGAACTGGTCCGCGTGGCGAAAGAGGCGGATACGCTTCAGAAAGAAGTGTGGGCAATGCTCGCCACCGCCTACGATGCGATGGAAAAAGCGCGCCTCGTGATGGGATCCGATCACGTGGAGTGGGCATCGCTCGCGGTCAACAAAACCGTGGATGTGCACCTGCGTTTGCGCGGCATCATGGGCGTCGCCATCCCGCAGATCGAGGCGCGCGGCGAACCGCCCAAACTGCTCTACAGCCCGGGCGACACCGCCGCCGTGCTCGATGAAGCCAGCGTCGCATTCCGCGAAGTGTTGTTGCGTATCCCGCAACTTTCGATGCTCACCGCCGCCGTATGGCGTCTCGCCAATGAGTTGAAGAAAACGCAGCGGCGTGTGAACGCGCTCCAGCACATTTTCATTCCGCAATACCAGCACCAGATCGAGTTCATTGTCAGTTCGCTCGAAGAGCGTGAGCGCGAAGAGACCTTCCGTCTTAAGTGGTTGAAGACCAAGATGTCGAAGCAGGCCGAAGCCGCTGCAGCGTAGTTGGATTGGGCAGGGAGATTGCGTCGGCGAGTCTCAGGCCCTCCTCGCAATGACATGACAAAAAATGGGTTTTGACGATATACTCGTCGGAACCCATTTTGTTTATGATCACAAATCCATCCCTCCAAAAAATCTTTGCTGAAATTCCACTCCCGTTTTGCATGAAGGACGTGCCCGATGTGCGAATCACGGGGATCTCAATCGACAGCC
>DATKAU010000213.1:0-10923 GCA_035514655.1 Anaerolineales bacterium | reverse complement strand
GTGCCCGACTCGATGCACCGTCCTTCGGGTCCGGTGTAGACCGCCACGTGGTCCACGTCACCGGGTACGAGCCGACCCACCAGCCGCCAGAACTCACCCGGAAGGATATCGGGCTTGCCGTTCATCGTGCAGATGATGTCTCCCGTCTGCAGAGGGATGCCATCAATTTGATAAGTGTAGATCATGATTACTCCGTACTCAATAAGCCTTTTGCGAATGAGGCTTTATTTTCTGCCACAGAGAGCACTGAGAAAACCCTTTAAATTCCCTGCCGCTCAATGACTCTGCGTCAGAGTTGGTTCTGCCCGTGTAATCCATTATACGGAGAACTCTTCAATTTGTTTCTGCAGAAACTCACGGATTCGACCTGCCGTTTCGTCCCATTTAGGCTGTAACCGGTACCGGCTCAAGGCATTCAGCGATAATTCCATTAGCCGTTCACGGTTCGTGGCGAGTCCGTTGATGTGTGTTGCCAGCGCTTCCGCATCCCCCGGCTCGATCAAATAGCCGTCTCTCCCATGCGTGATGATCTCGCCAGCGGCTCCCACCGTTGTGCCGATCGCGGGCAGACCGAACCCCATCCCTTCGAAATACACGATCCCATACCCCTCGTAACTCGACGGCACAACCATGACATGAGATCCCCTGTACAATTCGATAAGCGGTTCGTGATCCAGGGCGCCATGGAAGGTGACAATGGACGATAGACCATCTATCATGACCTGCTGCCGTATTCCCTCTGCATATTTCGGTTCAACGGTCATTCCTCCGACCACATCCAATCTGTAGGACGAGATATTATCTCGTCCTACGCGCCGTAATGCTTCAATTATAGTGTGAAGCCCTTTGCGCTCGATTACGTTCCCTAAAAATAGTATCCGCAGTTTGTCCCCCTTCGTCCGTTCCCTGATTAAATCCTCCGAAATCTTTCCAGTTCCGAACCTATCGGTCGGCGGATGGGCGACAATGTCCGGTTTACCATCCCTAATCAAGGCTTGCACCACGCTCTGTGTTGTTTTTGAGTTGAAGATGAATCCGTCCACGCTCTGGAGGTAATTTTTTTCAACGATTCGATAAAACCAATTCTGCCACTTCGGCCTCAATTCCGAGCATCGCAGATGATGGACGAGCGACATAACCGGGTATGGATGTCTCCCGCGGTTCGCTCCAATCAACGAAGGGTGATTGAGCTCATCCTGGATCAGGATATCCAACCCTCTTGGTAGCCGAAAGGTAAAGTTGTCGGTTAAGTGGGAGGCATAATTCCGCCAGGGCAACGAAATGATTTCCACTATATCCCCTTGTTGGCGAAGATATTCAACTAATTTTCTATCGTACAAATACCCGCCGCTGACGGTATCAAGCGAGCCATAGATGACAAAACCAACTTTCATCGTTTGCCCGTTTGAACGTTCGAACGTTTCAACGTTTCAACGTGTATGCCGCCCAAGCGGAGTCGTTTTCCCACAACACAACCTTCAGTGCGGAGATGTTAATTGCTTCAATGCGTTCGCTGAGCGATGTCGCCAGAATCCGCGCGAAATGCTCAATGGACGGATTCAACCCCGCGAATGCCGCGCACTCATTCAACATTTGTTCTTTGTACATGCCGATGAGCTCATCAAGATGCTTTTCCACGTCCACGATGTCGACGAGATAGCCGTGCCGGTCTAGTTCATTCCCCTCGAGCTGAAGTTCAAGGATGTAATGATGCGAGTTCGGGGAATTTTCCGGTCCCCAATCCCCGCCGATCAAATAATGCCTTGCAATAAATTCACGGCGAACTCCCAGGGTGTACATGTTCGATACTCCAGTGTCAGGGCTTGACGGCGCGCATCACATGCCGTCCGTTTGATCGCGTGACAGGCATGGCGAAGTCGAATTTATCCAAACTTGTGCAATGAGAGATATCGAGCTTGGGAAACTCATTCACTTGAGGGTCATGAAATACCCTTGCGTCGGCAGAGTTCCATACGCGGTCCAGGTAAAAAGCAGGATCCGATGATTTGCCCAGCAGTAAAGCTTCCAGATATTCCGCGCAGGCAAGGTCCTCCTCGCCGCCGTCGTAGGTCTGCCCGGTTGCAACAAAGGTGATTTCAACAGGGTTGAGTTTCTGAATTTGTTGGACGGTTGCATGGGCAACGACGAAACTTGCAGCGAACACCGTGTCTGCCTTGAGGCTTCGCGTGATCCCCTGGGTTCCGGCGCCGGTGCGTTGGATGATGATCTTATCGTTTAGATCCAGCAGACTTGTTTGAGAAGGAGAGTTTCCGAAATCAAAACCCTCAGGCGGAAGGCCGCCGACTTCCCCGCACGCCAATGAGTTTGGAGTCTGTGCCTTGAGTATCAGAGCCTCCTCCACGCCGCTGACGGGGTATATCTCCTTCGCCCCGCGTGAGAATGCAAATGCTGCGTTGGTGAAGGCGCGGATGACATCGATGACCACGACGACGCCCATAGCTTCATGGCAGGTATCAAGGTTGGTGTAATGAAACTTCATATTGAATAATCGAAAACAACCTGAATCGTCTCATGCGGATTTTCATCAAGTAGTTGATAGGCTTTGTCCGCCTCTGCGATGGGGAAGTGGTGTGTGATCCATTTCTGCGGCTGGATGCGTTTCAGCGCGTCCCATGCCACCTCAAACCTGCGCGGTTTATCCCAGCGGCCGCTCAATTCTGGCGCGATCGTGCTGACCTGCGACGAGATGAGTTTGATCCGGGAACGATGAAATGCACCGCCCAGATCGACCGTCGCGCGTTTTTGTCCGTACCACGAGCCGATGACGATGCGTCCGCTGAAGCATGTCAATGCAATGGCTTCATCCAGGGCGGAGGGAGAGCCGGTGAGTTCAAACGTCAAGTCGAATTTGTTTTGCGCGTAGGCAGACTGGAGAGTTGAGTGTTTGGAGAATTGCTGTAAACTGAAATGCTGTTCAGGATTTTTTTCAATTATTTCCGGTTGAAATGAATCGTGAACGCCAATGTCAAGCGAAGCCCTCCTCCTCAGCTCATAACAATCGGATGTGACTAATGTTTCCAGTGGAAATTCCTTCAATAAGGATGCGACGAGCAAGCCGACCACGCCCTGTCCCAGCACGAGGACGCGTTCACCGAGGATCGGCGCCGCGTCCTGGATCAAATTCACGGCGGTTTCCATGCCCGGGAGGAAGGAACAGGCTTTGGCTGGGATCGACGCGGGGACGAAGATCAACGATGATGGATCACAGACAAAGGCTGTGGTGTGGGGTTTAAATCCAAAAACAAGTTTGCCGATTAATGATTTATCTGCATCTTTGCCTGCATCCCTGATAACACCTGCGCATGCATATCCGTACGTGAGCGGATAATGCAGATCACTGCTCAGGTTGTCGTGCGCATCGACGAGATGAGGGAACTCCCCGCGATACACGAGCATCTCAGTCCCCGCGCTGATCGCGGAGCAGATCGTCTCCACCAAAACATCATCCGCGCCGGGTGCGGGCAGGGTCTCCTCACGGAGTTCCACCCGACGCGGCGCGGTGAAGTATAGAGTCTTTCGTTTCATCCCCCCATTGTACCTTGCCTTATTCCCTGTCAGCCCACAGGAACCCCATCAAAAGAACTTCGGCGGCTTTGGCGTAATAACCGATTGCGCTCGGTGTGCCAGCCACAAAGTTTTTGTCGCCCAGGATGATCCATAACACGAAGGTGAGGGCGGTGTACCCGAACATGCCCCACCAGACCAGCTTGTGGTTCTTCTGGAACACGGGCATCGGCATGAAATAAGCGCCGAGCAAGCCGAGATACCCGAGTCCGTTCAGGGCGATGGGGTCGGGTCCCATTTGCGGGAACAGTGAAAGGTGCAGGAACGCCGTGGCGAGATTGGTGATGATGATGCCCCATTTTTTGAACGAAAGATTCATGATCGACTCCTTTGGTTGTTGGTGTAATGACGTATCTTTGAAACCCGTTATTACTTTGTAACACCACGCCCCGCCAAAAGTAACCCGATTCCGCCGATTATGATATCGCGGCCGCGCATGATCAGGGTCACGCTGATCGCGGTGGATGCCGAAATTCCAAAAAGGCCGAGGGCAAATACCTGGCTGGCTTCCAGGGCTCCAAGCCCGCCGGGCAGGGGAGCGAGAAGGGAGAGCCAACCCGCCGTCCACGCCGAGACGGTCTGCCAGAAAGGCAATTGGATGTGCAGAAAATTGACGATGAGCGCGAATTCGCCCACCATGCCCGCGCCAGCACACAACGATACCGCGATCGCCAGAAGCAGTGAAGGCAGGTGCCGCCGGCAAAATGCGCCCGCCAGACGTTCGGATGCTGCAATAAATCGCACCGGTTTTGCATTCTTTCGAATAAGGGGAATCGCCCGCAGAAAGACAGATAAAGGATATATCTGCCTGTATAACAGGATGATATGGATCGGAGGCCACAGGCAAAGGATGACGAGCCCGATCAGACTCAGCCATGAGCTGTTTCCATTTGTCGAGAGGATCCCCGCCTGAACGATGGCTGTTAATCCGAGCGAAAGCAAAAAGAAGTTTGCCAGAAGTTCAAGCAATTTATCCAGAATGACCGAAGCCGTGGCGTGCATATAGGTGAATTTATATTTCCGCTGGAGGTGGAATACCTGAAGCGGTTCGCCGCCCACATGCGGACCCAGAGTGAAATAACTAACTCCGAATACCGCAACCCGAACCAGAAGCAATGGAAAATAGCCAACGAGTTTGTTTTCGGCACGAACGATGATCCACCAGCGCAGTGTGATCAGGGCATAGATGAAAAGATTTAATCCAAGCAAGACCCCGATCTGCCAGAGTTGGAGCTGGCTCAGAGTCATCCAGATTTCATCGAGCGGAGCGTTTCGCAGCGCAAAGTACAGGAGGACAGCCAACACCGCGTATATCGCCGCGTAGCGAAGGGCGCGGATTTTACCCGACTTCGACGGCTCTGTAGATTGCATGGAAATCAGATCGGAGTTTTGCATCGTTTATGGGATCAACCGGGCATAGATATCGCCCGAATCGTCGTTGGGTGAAAGGCGCCGAAGATGCGCACTCATCTCCTGCGGGCTGAGCCAGACGGTAGAACGCAAGCGGGGCCATTCGCTCACCCTCCAATTGTATTCGTATTCGCCCAGTTGACCCAGCCGCTCGATACAACCCGCTGCCATTTCGATCGCAACAGGGATGTATTCGAAAGAAAGTGCGGATATCGCCTGCGACAAGCCGTTGAGAACATCCAACTCCGCGCCTTCGACATCAATCTTGCAGAAGGCGGGCTTGCCGTATTGGGCAATCAACGCGTCCAGGGTGGTGACTGTCACCGGAACCTGCTCATTCCAATGCACACCGGCAAACCTGGGCGAGCCTTGAACCGCCGTCAACCATTGCTGTGAAAGCGTCGAAACACTCGGGGTGAGGCGGCTGATCCAAAGGTTGGCTGTTCCGGGGTGAGCGCTGACTGCCTGCTCGAGCAAAGTAATCTTTGGGTCCCTCCCGTACCACCGGCGCAGCCAGCGCATACAGCCCGGGTTGGGTTCCACTGCAACGACGCGCGCACCCAATCCGGACCAGGCGCGGGTGCGGTCGCCGAGGTGAGCGCCTATATCGAAACAGAGATCGTTTTGGCTGATAAATGGGGCGTAGATCCGGGTCAGTGCGCGGTGGTGAAATGGGAGGCAATAATAGACAAGATATGAGTACGCAAAACCGATGGAAGACTGGATCGAACGGATGAAGGCGTTGAAATTCATCAGGAGACGCTCATCCGCGATTGATATGCTTGCTTTGCATCACAAGGCAGATACCCCTTCATCCACGGGCGGGTTTTCGATCAGCCGTTTCATTTCTGCCAGCACGGCTTGATGGATGATTTTTGTTTCCGTCGTTCCCAGTTGTTTGGAATATATGGGGTTTCCGATTTGGACGCGAACGCGCCCCTCGTGTATCTTCCCGCGCATGTATGCGAATACCTGGAGCGCCGCGGCAAGCTGTTCGCGCTCCATGCGCGTCCGCCTGATGCGGGTTAGCGGATGGTTCAAGGCTTTCTTCCACACCACGCCGCGAACAAGGATGGGGAGAATCGGCGTTTCTGGAGCCATGCGGATGAATACACCGACGCTATCCATCCACGTATTCAAGGATTCTACTGCGTCTGTATGCACATCCGGGTCTGGTTCGATTTCACCGGCGGGATAGGTTAACACCCTCCCACCGTTTCGCAGGTGTGTGCTGACCTGGCGGACTAGATTCATCCTCGATGCAGGGTCGTCTGTTACGTAAAAGAGTTGTTTTGAAACATTGGTCAGCGCTTCAAGAAACGGACGTTGCAGGGCGATGATCTTCAATTCACGCCGGTCCAGCGCGATGAAGGTCGAGAGCGTATCGCTCATGCCTGGGTGGTTTGATACTGCCAGAAAGCCGGAACCCGGGATATTTCCCGATCCGAAGATGCGGATATCGTTAAAGTATTTTCGCAATGCAAAACGCGCGCCTTCCACCAGGCCGCTTTTGCCAACCTCTGTGTCAAAGGCGTTCATTTGACGCGCAAAGGTCTGTGCGGGTTTGAGAAAGACTTGCTGCAGGATTCGAGGCAGGATCGGTTTATCCTCCCAGCCAAAAGAGGAGACCAGATCATCGAGATTGATTTTCAGGAGTGTGTCGTATTGGGATGTCATTCAGGTTCCATGCTGAACTTCAATGGGTAGCCTGCGTTCAGAGCTTGGGTGTGGGCGTTGTCGATCCGCCGCTGCGCCTCCGATTTGGCGAGCGTCTGCACGTATGCCGAGCCGTAGACGTGTGCCGTGAGCATGATGTCTGCTGCCTTGTCGTTGGATAGATAGAAGATCGTTTTGAGGATATGCACTACAAAATCCATCGGCGTGTTGTTGTCGTTGTGTATGATGACCTTGAAAAGAGGCTCGAGATCAGTCTCAGTCTCTTCGAGAATTTCGATTTCGGGGAGAGTTTGGTAATTCATTTTTTACCACGAAGGCTTGCACTGACTGCCCGATGGGGCGTATCGAAGTGACATAAAGAACACAAAGGGAGTGAAAACGATTGGCCTTTCACCCGTTTGTGAGTTGTTCGATTTCGTCTGACGTTAATTCAATTTCTGCCGCGGCGAAATTTTCCTTGATATGCTGTGGGTTAAGCGACATGGGGATCGTGACAACGCGCGGTTGGGAGACCAGCCATGCCAGTGCGATCTGAAAGATGGTAGCGTTGTGTGCTTTGGCGATTGCTTCATGTGTTTTGTTCGATCTCAAATTGCCCTTGTCCACGGGTTCGTATGCCATGACCAGGATGTCTTTTTGCTGGCAATACTCGATCACGCCGTTCCTCACGTATGAGCGATCGGCAAGGCTGTATGGAACCTGATTCGTGACGATCGGCGTTTCGGATAATTCCTGCACCTGCTTGAGCAACTTCAAATTGAAGTTGCTTACGCCGAGGTGCTTCACCTTCCCATCACGGACGAGTTTGTTCATCGCACGAAACGTCTCGTCGTATTTTATGCCCGCCCGGGGCCAGTGGATAAGATATATATCGATATAATCCGTTTTGAGTCGTCGCAGTGAGTTCTCACAGGCGCGCATGACCTTGTCATAACTGAGGTTGTCTGGCATGACCTTGGATGTGATGATGATCTCACCCCGTTTTTTTCCGGACGCGCGCACTGCCTCGCCGATTAACTCCTCCGCATGCCCATCGGCATACATCTCCGCGGTGTCGAAATGGGCGTAACCGATCTCCAACGCGGTACTCAGCGCGGCGAGCGATTTTGCATCCAGCGAACGATTCGGCGACATGCCGCCGCCGATCTTCCAGGTGCCGAATCCGATTTTTGGGAGAGTGATTGGTGGAATGGATTCATGCTTCATTCCGCCAATTGTACACAAGAAAGCGACTCTCCCAGGGCATTAGTTGATTGAGTTGCGCGTATGTTATGTTTCCCATTCAACACCCGCGTCGCTGGTTTCAGGCGCAGATAACAACCGTTCCACGGATTCGATCTGTTCAGGGTCTCCGATAAAGCCGACTCGGTCTCCGGCTTCGAAGACGGTCAACGATTTGGGGTTGGCGATCAATTGCCGGCTGCGCATGATCGCCACCACCGATGCGCCGGTGCGGGCACGCACGTTGGCTTCCTGCAGTGTGCGTCCAACGAGGTGGTTGCCCGCCTCCAGTGTGAACCACGTTACTTCTATGTTGCCGCTGGCATTGATCAGGTCATGCAGGAGGCGGTGTTCCTCCTCGGTATCGATCTGCACGTCATAATGGTCACGCCGCACCGCGTCCATGTAACGGATGATCTCCTGCACGGGGAGGTCCAATTTGAGCAGCGTGTGGCGCACGATCTCCAGTCCGCCTTCGAGTTCGGGGTGAATGACATCCTGCGCGCCGAGCTGCGCCAGATAATTTATCCCTTCCTCGGTGGTGGCGCGGGCAATGATGGGCAGATCAGGCGCGAGGTCGCGTGCCGCGGCGACGACCAGTCCGCTGGCAGATTCATCGGGACCCGCCACCACGAGTGCGCGGGCGCGTTCCAGCCCTGCGTGGGTGAGCACCTCTGAATTGGACGCGTCGCCATAGAGATTGGGAATCCCGCGCCGGCTAAGTTCTTCGATGCGTTCCGCGTCCGCGTCGATGACCAGATGCGGGATATCCATCTGCCCGAGCAAGTTGACGATGTGACCCCCGACTCTTCCGTAACCGACAATGACGACATGCCCTGCGATCGATTCTTCGATGGGTGGGGGCGCGGGGTGGTGACGATCCAACAGCCGCCAGAGAGGCGGGAGTTTCTGGATCAATTTTTCGGTGGGTCTGATGAGGCGGAACATAAGCGGGTTGAGGGTGATGGACAATAGCGCGCCTGCCAGAATCAGGGAATATTGATTCTGGGTCAGGAGTCCGAGGGTGATACCCGCCTGACCCAAAATGAATGAAAACTCACCGATCTGACTGAGTCCCATTGCCACAACAAGTACCGTACGCCCCTGCCAGGGAAATATCATACCGAGCAGAAGTGTAATCATGAATTTCCCGAACACGATCAACGCGGTCAATGAAATCACATTCTCCATGTTATTGAACAGATAAATCGGGTTGACCAGCATCCCGATGGATACGAAGAATAATGCTGCGAACGCCTCTCGGAACGGGAAAACATCCGCACCCACCTGATAGCTCAGCGGCGATTCGCTGACTACGACTCCCGCCACGAACGCGCCTAACGCGAACGAGACCCCAAACAGTTCCGCCGCGCCCATCGCGGTGCCGAGTGTGATGGCGAGAATGGCAAGGATGAAGAGTTCCCGCGAGCGTGTATGCGCAATCCTGAGCAGAAGCCAGGGGATGACCCGCCGCCCGACGAAGAAGATCAACAGCATGAACGCCGCCGCCTTCAACAGCGTGCTACCCAATGCCCGCCAATCGAACGCGTTGGACGCGCTCACCAGCGTCGGCATCAACACCAGGATCAACACCGTGGCAATATCTTCGAGCACCAGCCATCCGATCGCGGCTTGCCCATGTGGGGTGTTGAGCAGGTTATTGTCGATAAGACCGCGCAGAAGCACAACGGTACTTGCAATGGATATCGCCAGTCCAAGCACAATCCCAGCCGGGACTGTCCAACCCCACAACCGGCTGAGACCAAATGCCAGCAGGCTGGACAACAGCATTTGCCCCAACGCACCAGGGATGGCAATGGAACGGACTTTCCAGAGATCGTTCAGGGAAAAGTGCAGCCCCACACCAAACATCAGAAAAATGACACCCAGTTCCGCAAGTTGGCTGATCGTTTCCGTATCCCCCACAAACCCCGGCGTGAATGGACCGATCGCGATCCCCGCCAGCAAATATCCTACAATCGTGGGCAGACCGATGCGCCGCGCAATAAAGCCGCCAATGAATGCGACTACCAATGCAACGACGATATTTATCAGCAATGTAACTTCGTGCATACCATCTCCTACTCTATTAAGTCAGCTCCCGGTTCGACGTTGCCCAATTGTACCCAAGAAAAATCCCGCCCCATGAGGCGGGATACGTACTTCTCGTTTGTAATTTATTTCATCACTTTGCCAATGAAACAATGGTATTCAAATCCAGCTCGCCTTTCGCGCCCCAGCCCTTCACTCCTTCTGGAATTTTAGGGCGGAACTTTTCATAAAGGCCGAAAGCATTACCATCCAGTTGCCTGGGTGTGAAGGCTTTTGCCAGTTTCTCCATCGCTGAGCGAACAGCCTCCAAATCGGCGCCAAACTTTTGCTGCAGATACTTCTGCACACTTTGCGGATCGATTTCCTCACCCTTGATCGCCGCGCGTAAACCTTTCGGAGTCTTCACACATGGAATGCCCCTCCCCAACAATTCAACGAACTCCACCCTGGCAGGTTTCTCTCTCTTCTTTTCTTTTTCCTTCTCTTCTTCGGATTTCTCTTCATAAATCCCCAATCGCTTCCCTTTTGACTGGGCATTAAGACCAGCGACTGCCTTGCCCAATGTCAGAGATTCGTCCCTGGTGTAACCGAGACGCTCAGCCACAATTGTTGCCCACAACGTGAGCACCGGGGCGCGATTGATCTTTAGTTTCTTCGTTGACACAGTGCACTTTTTACTTTAATAATTCAACAAACTCTTCATTAGTCATTTGGCTTTGTCTTAAGATGGAACGAAGCACTTGAGGATTAAGATCTCCAGGGTGATTTGGCACCGTTACGAGCGAATTTCCCCGCTTGAATTGAATATGGCTTCCTTTTTGCCGCACCCGTCGAAAGCCCGCCTTTTCGAGGCGGCGATCACTTGACGAGGCTTAAGCACGGGAAGTTTAGGCATACGCCTTGACTGCTACATCCACCTTGAACTTGAAAACTTCCAGATCATCTTCAGAGATCGAGTTGCGCGGGTCGTCTGCCGCA
>DATKAU010000212.1:0-4728 GCA_035514655.1 Anaerolineales bacterium | reverse complement strand
CAGTGAATACGACTGGATCGGGAGTGTTCCTTTTGAAGAATTGCCATATACCCTCAATCCGGTTGAAGGATACATTGCCCCTGCCAACAACAGGATCGTCGGGGACGACTATCCCCACTTCATCACTGTGGAATATGATTACGGTTTCCGTGCCAACCGCATCGTGGACTTGATCCAGTCTGCTCCCGGGAAAATGGACATCGCCTACTTCCAAGCCATGCAAGCTGATGCGCATGATGCCAGCGCTGAAACCGTTGTGCCATGGATGCTTGCATTGGATGCTCAATTATCAAAGCCCAATGAAGAGATTGCATTTGATGCCCTGAAAAACTGGAACTACCAAGCAACATCAGATTCTCAAGCCGCGGCGATCTATGCTGCTTTGTGGCGTCACCTGCTGAAGAATACCTTCAACGATGAAATACCGGAGGCTTACTGGCCAGTGGGTGGTCCCCGGTGGTTTGAAGTTATGCGGAATATAAAAGAGGATAGTGCATGGTGGGATGATTCTTCCACGGCCGATGTCATGGAGACTCGTGAGGAGATACTGAAGAAATCGTTCATAGACGGTGTGGCGGAATTGGAAGAACGATTGGGAGACGATCCCTCTGAATGGACGTGGGGCGGCATCCATACCAGCGAATTCAGGAACGGCTCGCTGGGAGAATCCGGCGTTGCACCTATCGAGGCGTTGTTCAACCGCGGCCTTTTTCCCACAAACGGAGGCAGATCCATCGTGAATGCCACATCGTGGAACGCGGTCGAGGGATATGAGGTGACTAATGTGCCATCGATGCGCGCCATCTACGATCTGTCGAATCTTGCAAATTCATTGACAATGCATACCACCGGGCAATCGGGTCATGCGTATCATCCCCATTACATCGACATGGCTCCCCTGTGGGCGGATGTTGAATACTTTTCGATGCTATGGACCCTGGATGCAGTGGAGGAAGATGCCGAAGGGCATCTGGTGTTGATGCCGAAGTAATAAAAACGCAGGGGCGGGGTAATCACGCCCTACGTTTTAATCTTCAATGCCACGAACGAAAAGACGATCACACCGAGGTAACTCGCGGCAAGGTCGATCAGACTGAACGTCCGTTTGTCGAAGAGTTGCTGCGAATATTCTTCGATTCCGATCAACAGGGCAAGGATCAGGGCGATCCGGAGGACGATCAATTTCGGGTTTAACTCCCGACGCGAGCGGATGAATGTCAGGTCAACGAGCAGGGTTTGAATCCCATACAGGATGAAATGCCCAGCCTTGTCGCCGTAGGGGATCGAGTTGATGATGCCGAGAAACCCGAGCTTCCCCAGATCAGCAAGGACGATGATCAGGAGAATGAACAGGGCAAAGAGGATTGCAATCCGCTTCACAAAAAGAGCAGGTCGCGCATCACGCGTGGCCTTTTGATTCCGCCTTCGCTTCGCGCCGTGCTTTCCACCATTCGACAATCATCGGCGCAAGCGAGATTAATATAATGCCGACGATCACGAATTCAAAATTACTCCTGACGAACGGGATGTTGCCGAAGAAATACCCGGCAAACGTAAAGAGAAGAACCCACACGATGCCACCCACGAAATTGTATGTGATGAAATAAGAGTAGGACATTTTTCCAATGCCTGCCACAAACGGCGCAAATGTGCGCACGATGGGGACGAAACGCGCAAGGAAGATCGTCTTGCCGCCATGTTTTTCAAAGAACGCATGCGTACGATCGAAATATTCCTTTTTGAGGAATTTGATGTTGTACGCGCGTTCGCCAAGATAGTGGCCAATCGAGTAGTTGACAGTATCGCCGAGGATCGCGGCAACCATCAACAACCCTGCAAGGAGATACACATTGAGTGAACCCAATGCGGCAAATGTGCCTGCGGCGAACAACAGCGAATCGCCGGGCAGGAACGGCGTGACAACCACGCCTGTCTCGAGAAAAATGATGGCGAAGAGGATACCGTACGTCCATGCACCATACTCGTTGATGATACTGGCGAGATGTTCGTCCAGGTGGAGGAACAGGTCGAGCAGTCCTGCAAGCAATTCCATATCCGGTTTTCACTCCTTCAAAAATCAGGCTTCGGAAATCGTCAAGACTCCCGAAGCCTCAAATGTCACAACAGGCGCAGATTATACCGTGCTTTCCGCATTCGATTCAATCCGGCTCAACCAGTCGCCGAGGATCAGGATCGCCAAACTTCCCAGCGAAGACATGCCCAGGTTGAGTTCGCCGAGCGGGAATAACACCCACCCGCGCCACAAACCGATCAGGTGTCCCATGGCAAACCCGACCACGCTCAAAACCGCATAAAACAACAATCTCCACACACCTCCGTCACGGATGATGTGATAGAGCGCGCCGTATGCCAGAGCGATCATCAAGGCAAGGAGCAGGGTGGGAACGGTCATATCAAATACGCTCTTCCAAGGTCCGAGACCCGGGAGAGCGGTCGGATTACGGGTTCAGGTGCTTTGCGAAGAAATCGGCGATGGCGTTATAACACCGGACGCGGTTTTCATATTTCAACACGTCGTGACCTTCATCCTCGAAAACCAGCAGTTCGATCTCCTTGCCTTTTGACTTCAACTCGCGCACCAGATCCTCCGACTCCGCTGCGACTACGCGCGGATCGTTTCTTCCCTGAATCACAAGCATCGGCGCTGCCATGTTATGAAGGTGTGTCTTCGGGGAGCGTTCAACGAGGAAGGCGCGCTCATCCGCTTTTTCAGGGTCGCCGAGGGCGATCTTGTAATACGGCTTCCACGTGGCTGGGATGCGTTCGGAGAAGGTCAGCAGATCGTACGGACCGAACATATCACACGTTGCTTTCCACAAGTCGGGGTGCATGCCCGCCTGGATTAAGGTCATGTAGCCGCCGTAGGAACGACCGACGATTGCCGCGCGCGACACATCGAGACGCCTGTCTTTGGGTAACACCTTCGTCATCGCGTGGACGTGGTCGAGCCGATCCTGCCCGCCCCAATCGCGGTCAACGTGTTTGGTGTAGGAGAGTCCGTAGCCGGTGGAGCCGCGCACGTTCGGCACGAAGACGGCAAACCCGCGTAATGTGAGGTATTGGATCAACGGCATGGAGAACCAGGCGAAGTCGGGGCGCTCCTGTCCCTGCGGACCGCCATGGACGTAATAGACAACCGGACGCGGACCTTTAAAGCCGAGTCCGCTCGCGGGGAGATACAGCCTGGCGGAGACGCGCAAATCGTCGTGGGAGACGAAGGAGGCGTCTTCTCCCTTCGAGAGAGTCCCGTCGGGAATCCCCAGCACTTTTTCCTTCGTATGCAGGGTTACCTTGTTGCGCCGCCTCCCCTCCACCGTATAAATTTGTGTCGGCGATGTGGCAGTGGATAACGAAAAAGTGTATTTGTCTGAAGAGCCGTCATAATGCACACGCTCGAGCATTCCGTTGTCGAGAGGTTTCTTCCCGACGAGCGTATACGCGAGAGTCATCAGGCGCTTCTTTTCATCGAAGACCCCTTCATACACCCAGGAACATCCATCGATGTTGAATTGAAGCATATAGCGTTTGTCTTTGAGGTGAACCAATTCGATCAGCTCACCCACCCCTTTGTGTTTGACACCCTTGAGTTGAACCTTTTCCAGGGTTCCGGGTTTTGCGAAATCGAGATAACCAAGACTGTAGGTATCTTCAAACACCGACGAAACGACGATCGATCCTTTTCCACTGGGTGAGAAAACCGTCGAACCAAGACCGTTCAACGGGACGATTTCGCCCTCCGCGCGATCCTCCAGCAGTTTTCCATACAGCGTTTTTTGTTTCCCTTTTTCCCACAAACACAACACGCTGTCGCCGACCGTATATCCGGTGCCCAGCAGCAACTTGTTGTGATCCTTGCTGTGAGCTGCGACACCGAGCCCGAATTGGTACTCGGCGATCTTCGTCAGTTTGCCTGTTTTCAAATCGCCGCGATAGGTTTCGATCATCGGCTTGTCGCGGCGCTCCGCGCCGAAATAAGCGATGTTCTTTTCCGGGTCGCATTCGGCGAGATGTACGCGGTATTCGGCAAAGAAATTCTTGAAGGTTGTTTCGGGAAAACCGCCCCCCATCGGAACCAGCATCGGCTGGTAATTCTCATCGCCGTCGCGGTCGATCATTACGAGGACTTTATTGATCTTCGGGAACGCATAAAAAGACAAGCCGCCGATCAAATGCGGGTTTTGCAATGCGATATTCGGCGGGAGCAGGGGCGCGGGCACACTGCCTCCGAAGCCCATCGAATACAAACTCAAATGACCGGACATGTTGCTCAAAAAGAAAATCTTTTTTGAGGCGTATTGCGGCACGACAAACAATCGTGCAGACATCAACGATTCAACCCGGTAAGACATGTTGTTTCTCCTCTATGAAATTTGTATCATGGCTGCATGCAGCGAGAGAATTTCACAAATAACAAGTTCATGATATCAAGCGCTGCTTTTATAATCACCAATCTACAAGTAACCATTATAAACCATCATTTTGACTACACGCAGACTTCAAACGATAATTCCACCACCGACCAACACATCACCTTGAAAGAAGACCGCTGCCTGACCCGCTGTGATGTCGCGCTGCGGCGCGTCGAACCGGACCTGCACCTGATCCTGATCGAGAGGCGTACTCCACGCTTCGGCTTCCTTCGCGGTATAGCGGATCTTCACCTCAGCGTGAAATGCCGCACGCGGCGCAGCGCCCGGGACCCAATTG
>DATKAU010000211.1:0-3694 GCA_035514655.1 Anaerolineales bacterium | reverse complement strand
ATCAACGAGTTCCTGGGAGGTTAGTTTGGTCATATTGGCTCCAATGTCGGTGCGAGGAGCCGCATAGCGGCGACGAAGCAATCTCCCATTTCAGGAGATTGCTTCGCCCCTATCGGGGCTCGCAACGACATAATGTTTACTTCTTCACTTCCTTCACAATCTCCGCATAGACATTCAACGTCTCATCAATATCCGCGTCGGAATGTTCGTAACACAGGAACCACGGCTCGCGGGCATCGAGATCGGGCATCACTCCGCGTTCGACGGCTTTTTCAACGAGCCTGCTATACATTGCATGGTCGCTCTTCGCCCACTCGCGCTGGTTCGTCACTGAATCGACACCCAGTGAGAATGAGAACATGGCCGGGTAGCCAGTAATCACAACGGGGATATTGTTCTCTTCGAAAATGTCCTTCAAGCCATCCATCAGCCGTTGTCCACGCTTTTCGATGGTTTTCAAAATGGGCTTTGATTTCAAGAGGCTCAACGTCGCATACGCGCCTGCCACACCCGGTTTGTTGTTGGTGTACGTCCCGCCTTGTGCCACTCCCTGCCCAATGATGGACATGATCTCCTTTTTTCCACCGAATGCCGCAATGGGATAGCCGTTTCCCAACGCTTTTGCGTACGTCGAGATGTCGGGCTTGAGGTTGTAATACTCCTGTGCGCCGCCGTTCGCAATGCGAAAACCGGTCTTCACTTCATCGAGGATAAACACACAACCGTATTCTTCGGTCTTCTGACGGATGAGCTGCAGGAATCCCTCCTGCGGGTTGATCGCCGCGCAGTTTCCCTGACACGGTTCAGAGATCACCGCCGCGATCTGCTCGCCGTATGAACGCATCATGCGCTCGAAGCCTTCAAAGTCGTTGAACGGAAGCGTGATGATGAATTCGCGCATTGACTTCGGAATGCCTGAGGACGCCGGCACGGGGATTGGACTGCGCCGATTCCCGTACGCCTCCACCGGTGAATACGTTGACCACAAGGTGTGATCGTGGAAACCGTGGTAATTTCCTTCGAACTTCAAAATCAAATCGCGCCCGGTATACGCACGCGCCACGCGGATGGCATGCATCGTCGCCTCTGTGCCGGAGCAGGCAAGACGCACCATCTCCACCGCGGGAACCATCCCGGCGATCATCTCTGCGACGGCAACTTCAAGTTCTCCCGTCATCGCGAAGAGAATCCCCTTCCGGATCTCTTCGATTACTTTTTGGTCAACTTCATCGTAAGAATGGCCGAGGATGATCGGGCCAAACGCCATGCGATAATCGATATACTTTCTGCCGTCCACATCCCACAAATAAGCTCCCTTTGCCTTTTCCACATACGGCGTAACCCCCTCCCCCCAAAATCGAAAATTGGAATTGACCCCCAGTGGAATCACCTCCATTGCGCGCTTCTGCAGTGTATGCGTCTTTGCACCGAACATGAATATTCTCCATCCTGTCATTGCGAGCCCTTCGACAGGCTCAGGATAAAATCTGCGAAGCAATCTCACGTTACAAGAGATTGCTTCATCGGGTTTTCGACACTTCGCGTCTCAACCCTCCTCGCAATGACATGTTAAGCTGTTTGTTTCTCATCCAACTCCTGCGAGATTCTTTCAGGCACGCGCCACTGGTACACATCCTTCAGAACCAGAGGAACAATGGATGTCGTCGTCTTGCGCACGCCGGGGACCTTGCGAATCACCTCGGTCACGAAATAATAGATCTCGGAGGTATCTTTCGCCACCACCTGGATGCTGATGTCGTTTTGCCCGATGGCGCACGCCACGTACGTCACGTTTTCGAACTCCGCCATCTTCTTCGCCACATCCAAAATTAAATCCGACTCCACCTCAAGCCAGACGTCTGCCTTGATCGTCAAGCCGAACGCCTCCGGGCGGATCACGGCGCTGATGCGGATCACATCCTCGTCGATCATCCTCTCGATGCGGTAGCGGATCGTCCGTTCGGTGATGTCACCGATGCGCCGCGCCAGTTCGGAGGCGGACATGCGCCCGTCCTCCAGGAGTAAATTGACAATTTTTACATCAAGTTTGTCGAATTCATACATAAGAGACTACTTTCATTTCCGAAAATTACGTATTTTCGCCAATTTATACCTGAGGGATGAAAACACGTCAAGGATGGAGTGCAGGCGCGCGGTCTGGACGGCTGATCAGCCATCCCGGCGCGGGACGCGTACGCCTCCTCTTCGCAGCCAGCCGAAGGCTGATCCAACCCAACGGCGGGATCTTCGTCTACGCCTCTGACGTTATCCTGTACAATTGCGCGCATGAGCGGATTTTTCGCCCGTGACTACACAGGCGGTGCGTTTGAATTTCTTGGGACGACTCATCTCGCCGCACTGGGTGCGTTGGTTTTGTTGAATCTGTATCTCTTCCGATTCCGCCATCTCGACGAAAAACACAGGGGACCCATTCGCTGGACTCTCGCCCTCATCCTGTGGGGAAATGAATTTGCCTGGCATTACTGGCGTTATTCGGTCGGCACCTGGACGATCCAGACCATGCTGCCGCTGCATCTGTGCAGCCTGCTGGTGTGGGCAGGCGGACTCATGCTGGTGACAAAAAATTATTCGATCTACGAGTTCATGTATCTCGCCGGGATCGGCGGTGCGATTCAAGCATTAGTCACCCCAGATCTTGGGATCTATGGCTTTCCTCATTTCCGGTTTTTTCAAACGTTCATTTCACACGGCTTGATCATCACCTCCGCGATCTACATGACCGTGGTCGAACGCTACCGCCCCACGCGGAAATCGCTTCTGCGAATTGCCATCTGGTTGAATATATATGCAGTGATCGTGTTTTTCATCAACACCGCCATCGGCAGCAACTACCTGATGATCAACGAAAAGCCGGCAACAGCAAGCCTGCTCGACCTCCTGCCTGACTGGCCTGTGTATATCCTCTACATGGAGGTTCTCGGCGTCGTTATATTTCTGCTCCTTTACCTTCCGTTTGGGATCAGAGACTGGCTAACCGCGCGTGATATAAATCGGGACAACGCCTCGCGGCTCGAGAGCATTTCAAAATAAGGTAGAATTATTGGCAAGTACACCGGGGCGATGGCGGAATCGGCAGACGCAACAGACTTAAAATCTGTCGGTGGAAACACCGTGAGGGTTCGACTCCCTCTCGCCCCATAGCCAGTGTCATTGCGAGTGATGCTTTTCCGTCACGTGGCAATCTCCCTCCATGGAAGATTTCTGCCCAAGGTCTCGCAATGACATTTGCATCTGAAAGACCGAACATGTTCTTCACACGTCAGCAACTCGAAGAGATCGAAGATAAAAGCCTCGCGCCCTACGGCATGAGGAGCAGGGACTCCAAAGGCCGCGCCTACCTCGACAGTGAGCCGGAGTATCGCACTTCGTTCCAGCGCGACCGCGACCGCATCCTGCATACCACCGCGTTCCGGCGGCTGGAATATAAGACGCAAGTCTTCATCAACTTCGAAGGCGACTACTTCCGCACCCGCCTCACTCACACCCTCGAGGTGGCGCAGATCGGACGCACATTTGCCCGCGCCCTTGGCGGCAACGAGGATCTCGTCGAGGCGATCTGCCTCGCGCACGATCTCGGCCATTCCCCCTTCGGGCATTCCGGCGAAGTGGCGCTGGCGCGGCTGATGAAGGATCACGGCGGGTTCGATCACAACCGGCAGTCCCAGCGCATCGT
>DATKAU010000210.1:0-16451 GCA_035514655.1 Anaerolineales bacterium | reverse complement strand
TTCGCGCCGCGCCTCTCATTCTTCTTCAACGCGCACAACGACTTCTTCGAAGAGATTGCCAAATACCGCGCCGCCCGCCGCATCTGGGCGCGTGAGATGCGCGAGACGTTCAAGGCGAAGAACCCGCGCTCGTGGTTGTGCCGCTTCCACACACAGACAGCGGGAGTCAGTCTCACCGCACAACAGCCGGAGAATAATGTAGTGCGTGTGGCAATTCAGGCATTAGCGGCTGTCCTCGGCGGGACACAATCATTGCATACCAACTCGTTGGATGAGGCGTTGGCGCTTCCCTCCGAACATGCCGTGACCATTGCCCTGCGCACGCAACAGATCATCGCCGAGGAATCAGGCGTGACGAATACGGTCGATCCGCTGGGCGGCAGTTTCTTCGTCGAAGCGATGACGGATCGCATCGAACAGCAGGCGTACGAGTATTTCAGGCGGGTCGAGGAGCTGGGCGGCGTGATCCCCGCGATTGAAAAGGGATTCTTCCAAAGCGAGATCTCCGACGCGGCGTATCGTTATCAGCGCGAGATCGATCGGGGCATCCGCAAGATCGTCGGGGTGAACGCGTACGCGGAGAAGAAACCGCTGAAGATTCCGATCCTCGAGATGGACCCGGCAGGTTATGAAAGACAGATGAAGCGGCTTGAAGAGCTGCGGAAGTCGCGCGATAACGGGCGCGTCGGCCAGACGCTGGATCGCCTGCGTATCGCGATGGAAGGCACCGAGAACACGATGCCCTTCATCATGGAAGCCGTCCACGCATATGCGACGCTGGGCGAAATCGTGCAGGTGATGAAGGAAGTGTTTGGGGTGTACGAAGAGCCTACAATGATATAGAGTGTCAGGTGCGGGGTGTCAAGTATCAGGTCACTGCTTAAGTGAACGCTTGAATCCACCGATCAAAGCCTTTGTTTTTCGCGCCTGCCCGTAATGCTCCTTAAGTTGCACATCATTGATATATTCAATATCAAACGCTGTGTAGAGAAGGGATTGAACTTCGACAGCGGAACGTCTGGCGATCCCCAGAAAACGTGCAAACTCCAATTTCGATTCGCAATCGAAACCTTCCGCAATATTGGTCATCGCCGAGACAGATGCTCGCTGGATTTGATCTCGAAGACCATAATCCTTGGCAAAAGCTCCTGATCTGGTGAGTTTGTAGATCATCTTTACCAGAACACGAGCCTCTTGCCACGCGTTTATGTCTTCAAAGCGTGAGATCATAGCCATGGTTGCCTCCTTGAACTTGATAAAAAACAAGTGCTATGTGAACCTGACACATGACACTTGACACCTGAAACCGTTACCGCGCCAGCATTTTTGCCATTTCGTAATAATTCAGGGTGGCGGGTCTTTCGTGAGTGATGACCTCTTCGAGCGGGATATCCAGCACGCCCATGCTTTTCAAACCCACCATCAAACCGGTTTTTCCCTCAAGCAATAATTCCACAGCTTTCACGCCCAGGCGCGCCGCCAGCAGGCGGTCGAATGCGGTGGGACTCCCGCCCCGCTGGATGTGGCCAAGAATAGTCACCCGTGTCCGGAACCCCACATCCATCTCGTCGATGATGCGCGCCAGATCCGGCGTGCGCAGGCCGGCTCCCTCCGCCACAATGATGATCGCGTGAGTTTTCCCGCGCCGATAGGCGTCTTCCACCAGATGCACAATCTCATCCACGGTCGTAGTCACCTCGGGGATCAAAACAAATTCCGCACCGCAGACGATCCCTGCCATCACGGCGAGGTATCCGGAGTTTCTACCCATTGTCTCCACCAAAAACGCCCGGCTGTGCGAGGAGGCTGTGTCGCGAAGTTTATCCACTGCATCCATGATCGTGTTCAATGCCGTGTCCACGCCGATCGCCATGTCGGTGCCGTAGATGTCGTTGTCGATGCTCGCCGGGATACCGACCACTTTGACTCCCTGCTCTGCCAGCGCGTGCGCGCCGCGTAACGAACCGTCGCCGCCGATCACGATCAACCCATCCATGCCGGCTTCGTTCATGTGGCGGATCGCTTCGCGCTGGCCGCGCGGCTCCTTGAAGCGCTCGCTGCGCCGCGTCTGCAGGATCGTCCCGCCGCGCTGCAGGATGCTTCCCACATCGCGTGCCCCCATCGGACGCAGTTCGCCGTTCACCAGGCCCTCGAAACCGTTCGCCACGCCGATGACATGCGCATCCCGCGCCACCGAGGCCCGCACCACTGCGCGGATTGCCGCATTCATACCCGGCGCGTCGCCTCCGGAGGTCAGCACGCCAATCGTAAAAGGTTTTGCATTCATGGAATGATATTTTTCACCGGAATAATTTATTTTTAGCGCCGCAATTGTACCCCAACTGTCAGCCACACGAATCGACAGATGGTTGTACAATAATCCGATCACGGGCATAATTGGAGGCGTATGAGCGCACAGAACAAAGGAGTCATCGGAATTCTGACAGGGGGCGGAGACGTCCCGGGTTTAAATCCCGCCATTCGGGCGGTGACCATTCGAGCCACGCGCGAAGGATATAAAGTCATCGGCATCCGCCGGGGCTGGGCGGGGTTGATCGATGTGGTCCGCGATCCGCAGGCGGATAACGGCAACAACTTCCAGGTATTGACCGAGGAGATTGTCAACCGGGCGGGGCGGACGGGAGGCACCTTCCTGCACACATCGCGCACGAATCCAGCCAAGGTCAGGCGCGATCGACTGCCCCCCGACCTTCAGGAAAAATACACTGACGATATCAACGACCTGACTCCTGAGGTATTGAAGAACATCGGTTTTCTCGGGCTGGATCATCTCGTCACCATCGGCGGTGATGACACATTGAGTTATGCCGTCCGCATGTACCAGGAGGGCATGAAGATCGTCGCCATCCCAAAGACGATGGATAACGATGTGCCCGGCACCGACTACTGCATCGGCTTCAGCACCTGTGTGACGCGCACGATTGAAATGGCGAACAGCCTGCGGACGGTGGCAGGCTCCCACGAGCGGCTGCTGGTTCTGGAAGTCTTTGGCAGATATGCCGGTTTTACAGCCATGTTACCCACGATGGCAGGCGCGGCGCACCGGTGTGTGATCCCCGAATACAAATTCAACATCGAACGGCTGGCGGAATTGCTGATGTATGACCGCCGCCACAATCCCAGCCGTTACGCGGTCGTTTTGGTTTCGGAAGGCGCCATGTACGAAGGCGGTGAAATGGTCTTCACGGATACAACCCTGGATGCCTTCGGTCACATGAAGTTGGGCGGGATCGGCGATCTCATTTCCGCGCGGCTGAAGGATATGACTGCCCAACATAACGACGGACGCATGGTGGACACGGTAAACCAGAAACTTGCCTACCTCGTCCGCTGCGGCGATCCCGATGCGATCGATTCGATCGTTCCCATGGCGTATGGGAACCTCGCGCTAGACCTGGTGCTCAAGAAAGTGCATGGACGGCTGGTTGTGCTGAAAAATGGAAGATACGACAACGTTCCGGTTGACATCGTCACGAGCACCAAAAAGTCCGTCAACGTGGAACGATTTTATAACAAGGATCGCCTCAGACCCAAGTTCGAGAGTTTCGAGATGAATCCGTTGTTCATCATGACCAGCGATACGATCTAACCGATAGACCTCTCTTGTAAGCAGGTCTCAATTAGCCACAGAGACACAGAGAGCACCGAGAAAACCTAATAAAAATCTCTGCGACTCAACTCGCTGTCGCGGTCTGCGGCAGAATGACTTTCGGAAGGGGTCTGATGTCATTTCTCCCTCTTGATCTGGAACACATCGAAATCCCGCGCCACCACCGCATTCGGGAAGACTTCCTGCGCTTCCTTTAATACATCCTTTTCGCGGTATCTGCGCGAGATGTGGTTGAGGATCAAGCGTTTGACTCCCGCCTTCACTGCCAGTTCCGCGCTCTGGCGCGCCGTGAGATGCGAGAATTGATCCGCCATTTCCGCTTCCTCATCCAGATAGGTGGATTCGATCACCAGCGCGTCGGCGTCTTTACAGACGTCAACAAGGTTATCTGTTTTCCCTGAGTCGCCCACCACTACAAGTTTTGTCCCTAATTGAAGCGAACCAAGCACATCGTCCGGCTTGACGCGTCTACCATCGGGCAGGGTAATCTCTTTTCCAGCCACCAGATCGCGGCGTTCAGGTCCGAATGGAACGCCAAGTTCATCCGCCTTCTCGGGGATGAACGGGCGGCGCGCCTTCCCTTCAAAAACATAACCAAGACAATCCGGTCCGCGGTGCGAGACCGGGAACGCCGTCACGGTGAAATCGTCGGTTTCGAAAAACATGCCTGGCTTGATTTCGTTCATCTTCAACGGCATGGGCGGCTGTTTGCCGCGCAGCACAACGCCGTATAAAAGATCGTGCACGCGATCCAGTGTGGAACGCCCGCCGTAAATTTCGAGTTCGCTTACCGCCTCCCAACGCAGGAACGTGCTGAGCAAGCCACCCAAGCCCAGAATGTGATCGAGATGCCCATGCGTGAGCAGGATTCGCGTGAGATTTTTGAATCCCAGCCCCGATTGCAAAATCTGCCGCTGTGTGCCCTCGCCGCAATCGATCAGGAAGCGGTACTCATCATGCTTGACCACCTGAGCCGAAAGCCCGCGGTGCGCCGAGGGCGCCGAGGCGGAGGTGCCGAGAAATAATATTTCAAACAAATTTAATCCTCATAAATTTGCCACAGAGTCACAGAGACGCTGAGAAAAATCCCTCCGTGACTCTGTGTCTTATCATCCCCTTGTGGGACTGTGGCAGATAAAAACTTCAATCGTTTCACAATTGTACCCCAAAAGAATAACAGACCATTTGTGCTATACTACAAAAGTGCCATTGAAAGTTCCATTTACGTCGTCGAAATCCGGCGCGAAACCAAAAGGCAAAACGTTAACGGCTTCGCGCTCGCGCGGGAAGAATACGTCGAAGGCGACTCCCAGTAAGGGACGCAGGACGTCTCACGCGCCGCCGGAACCTGTCTCCGTTTCGTGGTGGGATTCGCTCACCCCCGAGCGCAGGCTCGACGTTGTGGGTGTGATCATGGCGGTTATCGGTTTGCTCACCGCGCTGATCCTCTTTTCGGCGCAGCGCAGCGCACTGACCGGAGGCATGGTCGCCGCTCTGGGCCGCCTGCTCGGTTGGGGCTTGTACATCCTGCCGATCGGGCTGATCGTCATGGGTGCCTGGCTCGTCCTGCGGCGCATCGAGAAACTCCCGCCGCTCTCGCTCGAACGCGCGATCGGGGTCATCCTGCTCTTCCTTTGGCTCCTCGCCGCCATGCACTCGATCGTGGTCCCGGTGGCACTGGCCGAAGACGCCGCGCTGGCTGGCTGGGCTGGCGGATACATCGGCAGTCTTTTCGAGCGGATTCTTTTCAATGCCCTCGGCGCGGCAGGCGCCATCATCGCCCTGCTCGCGTGGCTGTTGATCACCATGACGATGATCTTCGATATTTCGGTGCAGGATCTATTCAACTGGATCAATCCACTTACTGCCCGATTGCGAACACAATTTTCGGGGCAGAGGGAAGCCGACATCATCCCGCCCGAAGGCGCGGAAGCCGCCTCGAACGGATTCACCCCCCTGCACCGCCCCGAGCCTGTTGTGCAGCCTGCTGTCGTCGGGAAGCCGGTGACCACCGTCAAATCTGCCGAGGCAGTAATCAACTGGAAACTGCCCGATGTCAAATCGATCCTTGATTCGGGGTCGGCTCCCGAGGTGAACGAGGAGTTCATTCAACAGCGCGCGAGGCTGATTCAAGAGACGCTGGCGTCGTTCGGCGCGCCGGTGCAGGTGGTGGAGATCAACCGTGGACCTGCGATCACGCAGTTCGGTGTGGAGCCGCTCTTCGTCGAAACTCGCAACGGGCGCACGAAGGTGCGCGTGAGCAAGATTGCCTCGCTGTCCGACGATCTCGCCCTCGCGCTTGCCGCGCCGCGCATCCGCATTCAGGCGCCGGTTCCGGGTCATAGTTACGTCGGTATCGAAGTCCCGAACGATGAGATGACGCTCGTTGCCCTGCGCGACATCATCGAAAGCGAACCGTTCCAGCGCAATTTGAATCCGCTCAAGTTTGCGCTTGGGCGTAACGTGACCGGCAGCCCGATCAACAACACGCTTGAAAACATGCCGCACCTGCTGATTGCCGGCACCACCGGCTCGGGTAAGTCCGTTTGCGTCAACGCGATCCTGACCTGCCTGCTGTTGAACAACACCCCCGAAGATTTGAAGTTGATTTTGATTGACCCCAAACGCGTGGAGCTCACCGGCTATAACGGCATTCCGCATTTGCTTTCACCGGTGGTGGTTGAAATCGACCGCGTGATCGGCGCCCTCCAGTGGATGACGCGCGAAATGGACAAACGCTATCACCTGTTTGCGCAAGTCGGCGCGCGCAACATCACTGATTACAACGCGCGCATGAAACTGCAGGGTACGAAGAAACTGCCGTTCCTCGTCATCGTGATTGATGAACTCGCCGACCTGATGATGATCGCCCCCGGAGAGACCGAATCGACGATCACTCGCCTCGCGCAGCTGGCGCGCGCCACCGGCATCCACATGATCCTCGCCACACAGCGTCCATCGGTGGATGTGGTGACGGGATTGATTAAAGCCAACTTTCCGGCGCGCATTGCGTTTGCCGTGGCGTCGAACACCGACAGCCGCGTGATCCTCGACCAGCCCGGCGCGGAACGCCTGCTTGGCCGCGGTGACATGTTGTTCCAGGCGCCCGATGCACCTGCCGCTGTGCGCTTGCAGGGCGTGTTCGTTTCGGATCATGAAATTCAAAACCTGGTGGAGTTTTGGAGGGATCAAATCAGCGGGGCAAGCCCGTACGCTGCCGCTTCACAACCGGTGGATCTTCCGAAATCAGACATCCCGCTGAAACAGACCCCGCTGTTCGAAGACATGTCTCCTGCTGACACGACGACCGATCCGCTGCTCGTGGAGGCGATAGAACTTGTCCGCAAGGAGGGACGCGCCTCCGTATCCATGCTGCAGCGGAGGATGCGCATTGGTTACACTCGCGCGGCGCGCCTCGTGGATGTGATGGAAGATCGCAAGATCGTTGGTCCACCGGAGGGGGCCACGCAAATGCGGCAGATCCTCGACTACGGGCAGACCGCACCACCCAAGGATGATGGTATTTGATCGCCCCTACATAAATTATTGATATAATTCCTTATGCGCCCTGGTAGTTCAATGGATAGAACAAGGCACTCCTAAGGCTTAGATGTGGGTTCGATTCCCGCCCGGGGCACAAATATTGGGTACTGTTTTTTCGTGCCGGGCGCGAAATACTTTAATGAACTTATAATAAATACCACTTGCAAAATAAAACGTTATATAGTAATATTTGAAGCGACGAACACTAGGGTGCCCCCCTCACCCTGGTGTTCGTCATTTAACGGCACTGTCATTCGCGCTCTCAATAGCCATTGGAGCGCGAATTTTTTATTTCGCCACCTTTTCCAGAACATCCCCAAATTTGTTCAATTCATCCAGCGTGTTGTAATGCACCGGCCCCACGCGGATCATGCCTCCGGCTTCCAGCAGTCCCAATCGTTCAACTACAGCCAGCGCGTAGTTGTGCCCGTCCCACACGTAAATATTATGCCTCCCGATTTCCTCGGCGACGCGTTCGGGGTGTTTTCCCTCCAGGGTAAATGAAACCGTCGGCACGCGTTCATCGAGCCGGTCCATATCGGTGATGCCGTGGATGCGCGTCCCCGGCACCGATTCGACGATCCCAATCAACGCGCGGGATAACTCTGCTTCATACGCGCGCATGGCGGACATGCCCATCTTGAGTTCCAGCTTGCGGCCAGAGAACCCCGCTTCCTTCCAAGCCGACGCGTGATCCGCTCCGAACTGCGCCCCCAGCCACTGCAAATATTCCAACGCACCGAGTAAGCCGGCGATCCCTTCGTGGTTTTGCGTGCCGGTCTCGAATCTATGCGGCAGGTCATTCGATGCAGGTCTGACCTTGTAGGGTTTGAGTTCATTCAGCAGATCATATTTCCCATACAACGCACCCGCATGTGGGCCGAAAAATTTGTAACTCGAACACACCAGAAAATCGCAATCCAGATCCTGCACGTCGATCGGACCGTGCGGCGCGTACTGTACCGCGTCGATGTACACCCGCGCGCCCGCGTCGTGCGCCATTTTGGTTAATTCCTTCACCGGGTTTACCGTCCCCAACAGGTTCGAAGCATAGCCGAACGCGGCAATCTTTGGTTTCTTCTCCAAAGCCCGCGCAAAATCATCCAGATCGAGCGTGCCCTCCTCCACGTCGAAATCCACCCACAACAAATTACACCCGTTGTCCTCCGCCACGAGCATCCACGGCGCGATGTTGGCATCGTGATCCAGCCGCGTGACGAGGATGTTATCCCCCGCCTGCAAAGTCCGCGCCAGCGAACGCGAGATGTGCAGGGTGAGCGTGGTCATGTTGTTGCCAAAGACGATCTCTTCGGGGCGGGAGGCATTGAGAAAATCCCCCGTGGCAGCGTGTGCTTCATTCAGGATTTCATCGGACTTCCGGCTGGTCTCAAACATGCCGTCGCGGTTGGCATTGCATTCGAGCAGGTAATTGTTGATTCGGTCGAGACTGGGTTTTGCGATCTGCGTTCCTGCAGGGTTATCGAGAAAGATCGCGGGGCGGTGGAGCGAGGGGAATTGCTCACGAACGAGGCTGAGACTCTCACCGAGACTGGTCGAAGTGTCAAACGGCATGTTTATGCTCCTCTGATTGAATTATGACGTGATCGGTACTATACTTAAATTGTACCCTACGCAAAGGAGCTGCCATGTTTGACCGTATCCTGCTTGCTGTGGACGGTTCCGATCACTCGTTGAATGCCGCGCGCACGGCATCCCAACTGGCTCGAACCCTGAACTCTGCTGAATTGCGAATCGTCGTTGTGTACGATTCCATTCCGCCCTTTCTGGGTGAGCCGAATTTCCAATCTGCCATCAACACCCGCCTGGATGAGGCACAGGAGATACTTCGAAAGGCGGAGGAAGCGATAGGCGACATTCCATCCGAGATCCATACCGAGCTTATCGCGGGCGACCCTGCCGAATCGATTATCGGTGTTGCCACGACACGCAAGAACGATCTGATTGTTATGGGATCGCGTGGCTTGGGGCGCCTGGCGGGACTGGTGTTGGGCAGTACCAGCCAGAAGGTGATCAGTCACGCCACTTGCCCGGTCTTGATTGTCCGTTAGTTATCGGGTCTGGCAAGCTGCTCGGCTTCAGCGAACTCTTCAGGCGTGTTCACGTTCCAAAACGCGAGACCATCCGGGTCGCATCGTTCTACTTCACCGGGGGTCAGCACACGCACCTTCGCCTGCGGAAACCAGGCGATAACCTTCCATTGATCGGCATTGATGGCGGCTTCGATTGCAGGAAGACAAGTTTCGCGGCGGTAGACGGCGTGAAGCGGTTCGTAGCCCTCATCCGATTTGGCTATCACCACATCCACCTGTTCCTCGTCCATGATCCTGCCCGCGGCTTCGATGAGTTTCGCGCTGGCGAAGGGCATATCACAGGCGATGACGGCAACCTGGGGATGTGAGGCAGAGGCAATCGCAGTGTAGAGTCCGCCGAGGGCGCCGCGGCCCGGCTTGAGGTCCGAAACGAGGCGGAGACCGAGAAAGGCATAATCTTGAGGACGGTTTGTCGTCACGATGATCTCGTTCGCGACCGTTTTGAGTCTATCCACCACATGATGAATGAGCGGTCGCCCCAGAAAAGACTTGAGGGCTTTGTCCTCACCCATTCGTGAGGACTGACCCCCGGCCTGTATGGAAACAGTTAGCATTTGGGTGTATTATAAAGGTGAAAGCGAGTAGGTTATGCCCACCTCGATCGGTGAATTGATAGACCAGTTGACCGTGACCGGGGAGTTGTATGAGAAGCTGGAAGACAACGCGGTGCGCTGTTTTGCGTGCGGGCACCGCTGTGTGATCCGCGAAGGCAGGCGCGGCATCTGCCAGGTGCGTTTCAATAAAGGGGGTGAGTTGCGCGTGCCGCACGGCTACGTGGCCGCGTTGCAAAGCGACCCCGTCGAAAAGAAACCGTTCTTCCACGTTCTTTCCAGCACAAACGCGCTGACATTCGGCATGCTCGGTTGTGATTTCCATTGCGGTTACTGTCAAAATTGGTTGACCTCGCAAGCCATGCGCGACCCGGCTTCGGACGTTTCGGCGAACCATATCCGCAGGGTGTCGCCGCAGGATATGGTGCGTCTCGCCCATGAGACAAATGCCTCCCTGGTTGTTTCTTCCTACAATGAGCCGTTGATCACCAGCGAGTGGGCGGTGGAGATTTTCAAGGAGGCAAAGGCGGCGGGATTGATGTGTGCCTATGTTTCAAACGGGAATAATACACCGGAGGTGATGGAATACATCCGGCCATACATCTCAGCGTATAAAGTCGATTTGAAATGCATGCAGGATAAAAATTATCGAAAACTGGGCGGGGTATTGCAAAACACACTGGATGGGATCAAGCGCGCGCACGAGTTGGGTTTGTGGGTGGAGATTGTCACTTTAACAATCCCTGGTTTCAATGATTCGAACGAAGAGTTGTGGGACGCGGCGAGGTTCATCGCGGAGGTCTCGCGCGATATTCCATGGCACGTGACCGCGTTTCACAAGGACTACAAGATGATCGACCCTGACAACACAGATGCGAAGACATTAATGCGCGCGGCGGAGATCGGGCGCGAAGCCGGATTGCGTTTTGTTTACGCAGGGA
Source organism: Anaerolineales bacterium (assembly GCA_035514655.1). GTDB lineage: Bacteria > Chloroflexota > Anaerolineae > Anaerolineales > Villigracilaceae > Defluviilinea. Next base: position 5,674 of record DATKAU010000210.1, on the reverse strand, counting down.
ATTTGCCCGGGCAGGTCGGGGAGTATGAGGATACGTTTTGTCCTGCGTGCAACTTCCGGCTGGTGAAGAGGCGGGGATACATCATTCAGCAGTATCACGTAACGGGAGAAGGGAAATGTCCGCAATGCGGGCAAAAAATCCCGGGAATCTGGCATAAAAACCCCTCTCAAGTAGTGTTAAACGGCTCCGGAATGCCTGAACCTGTTTACTAAATACCCTTTTGCTGTATAATCAATTGACTATTCGAAAGGAGGTGCCTGCCTCGTACCGAATCGCTTATCATCCAACCTGTACGAAAAAGAATCCAAAAGAAATTTCTCTAAGGAGGAGAAACGTGAAACGCAACCTGTTACATGTACTATCACTGCTCGTTCTCGCGAGCATGGTTCTTGCGGCTTGCGGACCCGCGGCAACCGAAGCCCCAGCGGCTACTGAAGCTCCCGCGACCGAAGCCCCTGCGACCGAGGACCCCGCGGCGACCGAAGCCCCCGCGGCTTGTGAACCTGTCGGCACCGAAGCGATCGCCTTCCCCGATGGCGGCAAATCTGTGACCGGAGCCTGGGATCAGGAACCGGACAGCATCGTCCCCTACTTCAGCCAGATGTCCTTCGCCGTTTGGGTCACCCAATTGACCCTCGTTGGTCTCGGTGAATGGGATGATCAAAATAACTTGGTGCCCGAATTGGCGGCTGAAGTTCCCACTTCTGAAAACGGCGGCGTCTCTGCTGATGGTATGACCATCACGTGGAAATTACAAGACTGCCTCTTCTGGTCCGACGGTACACCCATTACTTCTGCCGATGTGAAGTTCACATGGGAAGCCGTTATGGATCCGGGCAATGCCCCCGCCACCCGCACTGGCTATGACAAGATCGCCAGCATCGACACCCCCGATCCCCTGACTGTCGTAATCAATTTTGCCGAGCTTTACCCGCCCTGGCAGACATTGTTCACCCAGGGTCCCAACAACGCCGGCGCGATCCTGCCGATGCACATCCTTGAAGGCCAGACTGCTCTCGAAGGCAATGACTTCATTCACCAGCCGACCGTTGCATCTGGTCCGTTCGTGATCACCGAGTGGGTGCCCGGCGACTTCATGAGCCTGCTCCCCAACCCGAACTTCTACAAGGGCCGCCCGATTTTGGATCGCATCCAGATTCGCTTCGTAGCTGACTCTGCCGCCGGTCTCGCCGCTCTGCAAACGGGTGACGTGGACTGGTACCCGAACTTCTCCGAAGCCGACATCTCCACCATCGCCGCCCTCGAACCGGATGTTCACCTGATCACGGTTCCTGGCGCCGACTTCGAACACTACTTCTTCAATATGGGTCGTGTCGATGGCGTGGATGGACGTGGTATTGCCGATAATGAAGGTTTCTGCCCGTTCAAGGATGTTCGCGTTCGCAAAGCCATCACCCTCGGCATCAACCGCCAGGCATTTGTAGATGCCCTGCTCGAAGGAAAGACCACTGTTCCTGTAAGCCAGTGGCCCAATTCCTCCTGGACAAACACCAACCTCACGGTTGATAAGTACGATCCTGAAGGCGCTGCCGCCTTGCTTGATGAGGCCGGCTACACCCTCGGCGCGGATGGCGTTCGCGTTGGTGACTGCAATGGCGAACAGACCCGCCTTTCGTTCAACTTCGAGACCACAACCGCCCCGATCCGTATCGATATTGCCACCGCTGTTCAGGCGGACCTCGCCCAGATCGGTGTTGAATTCATCCCGATCCACACCCCAGCCGGCACCTTCTTCGGTCAGTATGTGGATAGCGGTCCGCTGACCACCGGTAACTACGATATGGGTGGGTACACCACTGGTTTCTACCCGGATCCGTACACTGACAACTACCAGTGCGAATCCGTCCCGAGTGCTGAAAAGCCCGATGGCACCAACTGGTACCACAACTGCGATCCCTTCCTTTCTGACCTGATGGATACCTTGCTCCAAACGGCGGATCCTGCGGAACGCAAAGCCATCCTCGACGAAGCCCAGGCGTATATCTTCGATAACTACTATGTCATCATGATGTATGCCCGTGCCGACGTCTATGGCCACACTGACCGCTTCGTGCCCGGTCCCAATGGCGACACGAGCAGCTTGAACTGGAACGCCGAAGTCTGGGATGTAAAAGAGTAATTCAAGTTACAAACAGTTCGAAAGAGAGGCAGGGGTTTTATCCCCTGCCTCTTTTTAAATAGATCAATCCAGCGTATCTGTTCGACGATCAAGCCGGAGGTTCCCATGTGGACGTATATTGTGCGGCGTGTCTTTCAAGCATTATTCACCCTCCTCATTATTACAATCTTATGTTTTCTTCTCACCCGTTTTTCGGGAGATCCCCTCGCACAATATGCTGCCAACCCCCGCATGAGCGCGGAAGATAAAGCCGCGTTGCGTGAACGACTTGGTCTTAACGACCCGGTGTATGTTCAATATTTCAAGTGGCTTGGCCTTGCTTTGCAGGGAGACATGGGGCATTCCTTCTTTTCCAAACAGCCCGTCTCTGAAATGATCGCGCAGCGCCTGCCCAATACCATGATTCTCATGTTCACTGCCGAAATATTCACAATCATTTTTGCGCTTCTGCTTGGCATCATATCGGCGGTTAAACAGTACTCGCTGGCTGACACCCTGATCACCTCCTTCTCGTTCATTGGGTTTTCCATGCCAATCTTTTTCAGCGCTCTGGGTTTGCTCTTGATCTTTGCTGTTCAGTTCAAGGAGTGGGGATTGCCGTACCTGCCCACAGGCGCAGCGGTATGGGATAAATCGGATCCGGTGGAATATGTCAGGAATCTGATCCTGCCGGTAACGGCGTTGGTCTTCATTCAAACTGCCGGTTACTCGCGTTTTGTGCGCACCAGTATTCTGGAAGTGCTGGGGCTGGATTACATCCGCACGGCGCGGGCAAAGGGACTCACCAGCCGGATGGTTTTATACAAACACGCCCTGCGAAACGCCGCCCTGCCGCTCGTCACCATCGTCGGGTTGGATATCCCCTTCCTGCTGGGAGGTGCGATCGTCACCGAGTCGATTTTTTCGTGGCCCGGCATGGGACGCCTGTTTTGGGAATACGCGCAACGCAGCGACTATCCTGTAGTTTTGGGTGTCCTTCTAGTCATCTCAGTTGCAGTCGTTACACTGACGATCGTTACGGATGTCCTCTACACATTCGTAGACCCGCGCATCAAGCTTGGATAACGGAGAACATCTATCATGGCTACACCCACAACAACCTTCGATATTCCCGCCATTGGCAGTGAAGCTATCAAGAAGCCTCTCACCCCCGGTCAACTGATTAGGAGGCGTTTCCTTAGACACCGCATGGCAGTGATGGGTATGATCGGATTTGGTTTCCTGCTGCTGTTCATTATCGGTGGTTCCTTTTTTATCAGTGAAGAACAGGCGAATGCTGTGTCTCTCACCGATCGCCTGAGCCCGCCCTCCGAAAAATACTGGATGGGCACAGACAGCACCGGACGCGATATTTTTGCACGCATGATTTACGGCGGACAAATATCCCTTATCGTTGGCATTACCGCCGTATTCATTTCGGTAGTTGTGGGGACGATGGTCGGCGGATTGGCCGGGTTCTTCGGCGGCTGGCTGGACGTGATCCTCATGCGCTTTACAGAATCGATGCTTTCGATCCCGCAACTGTTCCTGTTGATCGTATTGGGTAAATTCATCGGCAGGAATATCGAGGATATCCACATCTTAGGAAAGACGTTCAGCGGGAGCGTCGCCATCGTCATTCTGGTGATCGGGTTTACCTCCTGGATGTTCCTTGCGCGTATTGTGCGCGCCAACGTGTTGTCGTTGAAGGAAATGGATTACGTCTCCGTGTCCAGATCGCTGGGGGCGAGCAACCTGCGGATCTTCTTCAGCCATTTGATCCCCAATACGATGGGCGTAATTATTGTATCGACCACATTGGGGCTGGCTGGTGCGATTCTCGCCGAAGCCTACGTCTCCTTTTTGGGGCTGGGGATCCAGCCGCCCACGGCATCCTGGGGCAACATGTTGACTGCCGCGCAAACCTTCATTCAAAGGGGTTCCTGGTGGATGTGGGTTTTTCCGAGTATGTTCATTGTCGCCACCATTCTAAGCATTAACCTGGTTGGCGACGGTCTGCGCGACGCCTTCGACCCAAGAAGCTCAAGACATATTTAGATTTTTCTGGCGGATGGCTGAGGGTGCCATCCGCTTTTCTTTTTAAGGCAATTGCTGTGAGCCCGTCAGGATATCAATCCATCCCCATCAAACCGTCTGAGATTACTCCGTTTTCGCAGTATCTTTCGCGGCGCGATTTTCTCAAAGCCACGGGTATCATCACCGGGTCTGCGCTATTAGCCGCGTGCGCGCCGATCGAAACAGGGATAGCCGTCCCTGAGGGGGAAGCGTCCGTTATCCTGGGCATTACCGACGAATTCGGAGATCCCGCCACCTCCTTCGAAGATATCACCAATTACAACAATTACTACGAGTTCAGCGCGAACAAGGTGGCTGTTGCCCCGCTTTCGGAAACATTCACCGCCAGCCCATGGACGGTGGAAGTATATGGGCTTGTAAACAAACCAAAGACCTACGGCATCGAAGATTTATTGAAAAAGTTCACTCAGGAGGAGCGGGTCTATCGCCTGCGCTGCGTGGAAGGCTGGAGCATGGTCATCCCATGGACGGGATTTACTTTCGCAAGCCTGTTGAAGGAAGTGGAACCGACATCCGATGCAAAGTATGTGAGATTTGAAACCGTGTATCGTCCTGAAGAAATGAAAGGGCAGGGAAGTGCCCGTTACCCGTGGCCCTATCAGGAGGGCTTGCGGCTCGACGAAGCCATGCATGAGCTGACGATCCTCGCCACGGGTTTGTATGGAATGCCGATGCCCAACCAGAACGGCGCGCCGATCCGGCTGGTGGTTCCTTGGAAGTACGGGTTCAAATCGATAAAAGCCATTGTAAAAATCGAACTGACCGCGGAAAGACCTCAAACACTCTGGAACACTGTCAATACGCGGGAATACGGTTTCTATTCGAATGTGAATCCCGAGCGCCCACACCCGCGCTGGTCACAGGCGACGGAACGGCGCATCGGCGAATTAACCCGCCGCCCTACGTTGATGTTTAATGGATATGCAGACCAAGTCGCGCATCTCTACGAAGGCATGGACTTAAACCTGCATTACTAAAACAACCGGGAGGGAGCTAAAAGGGTGAGTGACATTTTCTTTACCACAACCGTTATGACCTGGTTAAGTTTCTCATTCCCCGCGCAGAGCTTCTGCGGCTTGCATGCGGCCGAGCCGCCAGGCGGGATAGAGCCCACCGAGCAGGGCGGCGCCGGTTGCCAGAACCAATGCCTGCACAAAAGACATGGGGTCAACCTGCATTTTCAGCGTCCAACCGAAGGAGCGCAGGTTGATGATGAAGATCAGGATCCACGACAGGATGAAGCCGGTGGGGAGCGACAGCAAACCGGCAGAAAGTCCCAACAGGCCGGACTCCCAAAAAGTCAGGCGACGCATTTCGGCGATGGTCAAGCCGAGGGAGCGCAGGATTCCCATTTCACGCGACTTTTCCAACTGCAGGGCAAGCAGGGAACTGAGAATGCCGATGAAGGCAACAATCGTTGTCACCAACTGCATGGCTGAGGTGATCGCAAAGGTGCGG
>DATKAU010000209.1:0-5300 GCA_035514655.1 Anaerolineales bacterium | reverse complement strand
TAGCACATCGCCTGCACTTTCTCCGCCAATCCATTGGATTTCATCAGCGCCAAATTGTTCTTTCATCACTTCTTCCAGCTTGAATCCCCAGCCATCTTCAGGGTAAATATAAAGCGTATCCGCATGCCAGTTTCCCTCTGACATATCACGAAGAGAAATCAAGTTGAGCGGTAACAAGACCGCACGCCACATCTTGTGATTCTCTTTCAGCCATTCCGCAATCTTTATGCCGCTAAAAAAATTGAAATTCGTTTTCGCAATAATATCGAGTTGTATTTGCTGTGCCTCACTAATCTTTTTCTCAGGTACTTGAGGCGCAGGCGGGATAATAAACTCTGGTTTTATATCACGCCGTTTCTTTCCTCTTTCGGATTTCTTATCAATTGCCATCGTTAAACCTCACTTACCAATTAAGAATTACGCAACGTGGCTAGACACGGATCTCACCATCGCTCGACCACCACATGAAACTAATCTTGCAAATCCACAATCTCGCCGCCGTGTTGGATGGCGGTGGCCACCATGCCGTCCTGCGCCACGTTCGGCGGGATCTTGCCTTTGGCGTTCGTCACCGTGCAACGGATGGAAACGTCCACGCCGAATTGATCCTTGATCAGTTTTTGGATGGCTTCGATCTGGTCAGGCTTGTCAAGCTTTGAAACCAGCACATCGCTCGCCAAGCCCAGGATGAGTGTGCCCCCCTGAACATCAATCATCTTGACCGAATTCATCAACGCAGAGAGATTCGCCTGTGATTTCGGCAACGCGGCAGACATTGGCTTCCAGGCTTTGATGATCTCACCCGCGCTCAAGATAGGTTTCTCAGATATCTGCATTTCAACTGTGTTCCTTGCTTCGCTCGTCTCTCCGCCCGGCCTGGAGGGCTGAGGTTGTGTCTTGGGTCGAGGCGGCGTCTCGACAGGGGATGATTCGGCGATTTGCGAAACAGTGTCGGTTGGCGGATCCAACACTTCTGCCAACGCAAGTTCCAGACTCAGAGAGGGCTGCCAGCCGCCGCGCAGATCGGTGGCGGCATTGTTGAAGGCTTTCATGATACGCAACACGTCTCTCGTGGTGAAAGACCTGGCATGCGCCTGCATCTGCTTCTTGACATCTGCCGTGGCTTCGACCTGATTGGTATTGCCCATTTGAATGAGCATCAGCCCGCGCAGGTATTCGACGATTTGGCGCGCCAGCGAGCGCGGATCGGCTCCCGCATCAAGCGCCTTGTGGATCGTTTCGAGCCCATGTGCCGGATCGTGATCGTTGACCGCGTTGAGCACTTCGAGCACCGATTGACTCGTGGCAGTACCCAGCACAGTTTGCGCGAGGGCGAGGGTGATTCGATCGCCGGTGGACGAAAGCTGATCGAGCAGGGAGATTGCATCCCGCATCCCGCCTGCAGACTGGCGGGCGATCTGAATGAGCGCATCATCATCCGCCTGGATGGTTTCGGCTTTGACGATCTTCTTGAGATTATTGACGATCTCATCCACCGGCACGCGCCTGAACTCGTGACGTTGACAACGCGAGAGCACCGTCGCAGGGATTTTGTGAATCTCGGTTGTTGCTAATACAAAAATGGCATGCGGCGGCGGCTCTTCAAGCGTTTTGAGCAGGGCATTGAATGCTTGCGTTGAAAGCATGTGGACTTCGTCAATGATGTAGATCTTGTATTTGCCCTGCGACGGCGAGAAGTTGATCTTGTCGCGCAGGTCACGGACATCATCAACGGATGTATTGGATGCAGCATCGATTTCAATCAAGTCAAGAAATCGATTCTCGTTGACGGCTTTGCAAAGTTCACATTCGTTGTCGGGTCGTTTGGCTGGATCGGGATTCGTGCAATTGACTGCCTTCGCCAGGAGGCGCGCCAGCGTCGTCTTGCCGGTTCCGCGCGACCCTGCGAAGAGATACGCGTGCGCGACGCGATCCGCCGCGATGGCATTCTTGAGCGTCGTGACGACATGGTCCTGCCCCACGACGGCTTCCCATTCCTGGGGTCGATATTTTCGGTAGAGGGCTTGGGTCATATTATTTATGTACCGCTGGTTGAGTAGCCTTGAGCAGTGTTTGCGAAGGGCATATCGAAACCAGCAGGCAGTAAAGCAATCTTGGTTCCAGAAGTGTTTATGTGACTGGTGGTTTCGATACGAGGCGAACGAACATCGCCCCTACTCAACCACCGAAGTTTTTATGGCACCTGATACACCGCACGGACATTTCCGCTCGGATCCAATAGTGCGGCCTCCTCGCCCGATTCCCAGACCGGGTTGCTCAACCCCCAGTATAAATCAATCACGGTATTCGTTCCGGCAATGGTATGGATCTGCACCGCGCCGCCGCTATTGAGCGTAAGGTTGGGGAAGTTGAACACGTTGCGATCCGAATCTTTCAACTGCCAGCCTGCCAGGTTCAATGGCTCGGCCCCTGCGTTGCGGACCACAACCCACTCGGCACTCAACGTCTCTGCGCCGACGATGCTGACGATCTCCACGGGGATATCCACTTCGGGGTTGAACGTAGTCTGGGAGGCAGAGTCGCTGTTTGAAACAGGAGCAGGTCCAACCGAAGAAAGGGCCGCCGTGCGGTAATTGCGGTCGTACCAGAACAGGATTGCGCCTGTCACGCAGACAGAGATGAATACATTGAGCAGAAGATACAGGATGAGTCGGCGGCGATCCATGCTTTTCGGATCATAGCACAGATTGCATCCGATTGAAACAAAAATCCTGCACCCTTCACGGGCGCAGGATTCATTGTGCCCAGCAGGAGTCTAGGGCAGTTCCTTCATCTCAAAATCATCGAACGATATGTTCGCGCCAGCCGGCTCATCGGCACTCCACGTGAAGAGTGCCACGTTACCGGAGCCGTAATCGGTGTCGTTGACCGAATCGATCTGACGTCCGTTGACGTACAGGGTGAGTGTACCGTCGCCTCCGCAGTCCGCGCCCACGCGATAGGAGGAGGCGTTCTGCGGGATCAGATCTGAATCAGCCCACGCATCATCGTTCGTCAGGAACACATCGTCGAGCGCAACCATCGATTTGGCGATGGCATACTGACCACTGAGTGTGACTGCGAAATAGTACGAGACGTTTGTGATCTGCATGCTGCAGATGATGCCGAACGCCGTGTCGGGATCGGTGCTGTTGTTTAACGCGGTCACCTCGATGTGCACGTTGGAATAATCCTCGGCATCGGGCGTGCTCCACACAAAATAATTGTCGGTGAAAACGATGAACTGCAGTGTCTCGTTGATGTACTCCACCGAACTGTCGGCGTCGGTCCCCGTTCCCCACTGGGTATCACTGAAATCGTCGCTTAATATCACATCACTGCCCCCGAAGATCGGCGGAATGATGCTTTCGGCGGTTGGCTGAACACCGACTGGCGGCACAGTGGAGATAACGTCCACGGGGGGTGTATCCTGCCCTCCACCGCTGAGCGCCTGGCACGCGAGCGCGGCAAGCGCCAGCGCGGTGATGGCAAAAAGAAATCTGCTGTTGCGTTTCATCTATCATTCTCCTTTTGAAATAGTTGGCAATATTTTATCATCCCATTCCGGTTTTACTGGATGGTATTTCGTGGGGACTCTGACGGGTCATCGTTAGCGCGACCCAGTCGCCCATCTGCCTCCGCTCGATCATACCCAGTCCGTGTGCCTGCCCCGCTTCGAGGAGGCTTCCCTCCTGCTCGAGCAGGATCCCGCTCAGGATGATCGCACCGCCCCCCTCGATCAGGTCAACCATGCCTGCATCGAACAGTCGGACGATTACCGGTGCGAGGATGTTCGCCACCACAAGCGGCGCGGATTTGAGCGGGAACTGCCCGGCGAGAATCTCAGCCACCGATCCCACGCCGAGGATTAACTCTTTACCCACTCGGTTCGTTTCCGCGTTTTCGCGCGAGTTGACGATGGACTCCCCGTCAATATCCACGCCTAATGCCTGCTTTGCCCCCAGTTTTATTGCGGCAATCGAGAGAATGCCTGAACCACAGCCGATGTCGATAACATGAAGACCTGTTAGATCTTTAAGACCTAACAGGTCTAACATCCTCTCCATCAACTCAAGGCACAACTGTGTTGTCGGGTGCGTCCCGGTCCCAAATGCCATTCCGGGATCGATCTTTATGGCTATGCGATTCGGATCAGGCGAGTCCATCCACGCGGGGAGGATCAGCAGATGCTCGCCGATCAGGATCGGCTTATAGTGCTGCTTCCAGGCTTCCATCCAGTTTTGATCGGCGATCTGTCTGTACGCCGGGTTCGGCAATGGGCGGATCATCCCCAAATAAAAAAGAGACTCTTCGAGTTTCTGACGCGTCTCTTCGAGTCGATCGTTCACCTCCAGATACGCACGGACGGTGATCGGACCTGCGGGAGTGCCTGGATCCTCGGCGTCGTTGTACGCCACGCCCTGCTCGGTCATCACGCCGTTGGGGGCAAAGCGCGAAAACACATCCGCCACCGATTCGGCGAGCTCGCCGTCCACCGTCAGGGAAACTTCAAGCCAGTTCAAGGTCGAACAACCTTTTATGAACCTCGCGGATTAAATCCTTTTCGTCGAAGAGCATAGGCGGTAGATCGTCCACGTTGTAATATTTCATCTCGGATACTTCGTACGATTCGTGAAATTCCCCCGCGACATGCCTGCACAAGTAGACCAGGCTGATGTGATGGTCGTATTTTGAACTGTCTGCCAGCAGCAACCGTTCGACTTCGATGGTTATCCCCGATTCCTCAAAAAACTCACGGATCACACCCTGCTCCGGCTGTTCGCCGTGCTCCAGCCCACCGACGGGAATACCCCATGCCAGTTTGCGATAGGTATGCTTGAATAATAGAATCCGTTTTTGTTCATCGAATACCAGTGCGGCAACCGCCACGCGGAAGCGCGGACGCAACAGCCGAGCCGCAAGCACATGAACCCATATTGGGAATTTACCCCAGATTCGAAGGAGTATCCTCATCATCAAAGTCCCCGCATTATATAACACACCTATGCTATTCGGACTTAAGTCCGTGCTCCGGTTTTACTATCCTAGCTTCATCCCCCAAATGCTTCGTTCAACCAATCCAAAAATCCTTTTTCCTGCGGCTTGACGGTCGTACCCAAACTCTCGGCAAGTTTCTCGAATAACTCGCGCTGTTCCTTTGTCAATTTGTTCGGGATCGCTACATTTACCAATACCAGTTGATCGCCGCGTCCGCTCCGGCGCACGTAGGGTACACCCTTGTTTCGCAGGTGGAATACCTTGCCGGGCTGCGTGCCGGCGGGGATCTTCAACTTTTCATC
>DATKAU010000208.1:0-3248 GCA_035514655.1 Anaerolineales bacterium | reverse complement strand
CCTTCTTTTTTCGAACCTGCTCCAACCCCTCGGCAAACACATCGTCCGTGACAACGTCTGGTTGCAGTATCATCAATGTGTAAAACCAGTTATCTTTAACCGTGATGTCGAAGAAGCCGTCCTCCACCCACCACAACCCCTCCAATGCCATGACGGGATAATCAATCGGATTCGTTTTGCGTTTCTTGAGCATGAACTTGAGTGTGTACGAAACGCCATACAGGGCTTGCGTTGCCTCCTGAAATCCCGACGAGTTGCCCGGCTCTTTTCCCTTTTCGATTTCGCCGTCGACCATGGCGAATTGCAGTTTTGGCACCTGCAAAATTTCCGGTTTTTTTGCCGAAGGCTGGTACAGGTATTTCAATTGCTTTTTCAGGTCGATGGTTTTCACAGCTTACTCCTTGAACGATCCCAGTGTAGGTGCTGTGAATGCTCCTGGCTAGTGAAGAAGATCATGACTGCTCACCTTTGTGAATCACATCCCTGCCGAACTTTTCCTGCAACGTGTCCACTGCATCCTGTAGTCTGCGTGATTTTTCGGTGTCCACATCCCACAACCCGAGCTGCCGGATCGGCGCGCCCAGTCCGCTCACGCCCACGCCGATCAACCTCACGTACTGGTTGGGCTTGCGGACGGATTTCATCAGTTTCAACGCGGCTTCGGCGATTTCCTCCTCCTGGTCAGTGCGATGGTTCAACGTGGTCTGGCGCGTGAGCGTGGTGAAATCAGGCCAGCGGATCTTCAATTTGATCGTTGAACCTGCCAGTTCATTGCTTCTCAACTGCCGTGCCACCTCCGCCGATTGTTCATGGATCGTTTTCTCGAGAGTTTTGTCGTCGCGCACATCGCGTGAAAACGTGACCTCCTGGCTGATCGATTTGGTCTCGCGCTCGGTGACGACGGGCCGGTTATCGATCCCTTTGGCGTGGCGTGAGAGGTCGCGCCCATTCTCGCCAAACAGACGGGTCAATTCGTTCTCGGGCCATTTGGCAATATCGCCGATGGTGTGGATGCCCAACTCAGCGAGCCGTTTCGATGTCTTGGGACCCACACCCCATAACATATCGGCAGGTAACGGACTCAAAAACGACGCCTCTTCGCCAACGCCGACAACTGTCACTGCGTTGGGAGGCTCTGCCAGACCCTGGGCTTTGATCCGTTTAAGTGCGAGGGCTTTGCCTACTTCGGTGGCGATCTTTGCCACGAGTTTGTTCGAGGCGATGCCGATCGAGCAGGGGAGCTGCAATTCGTCGCGGATCCGGCTCTGGAGTCCGCGCGCGACGCGTTGGGGATCGTCCTGAAGATCGGTGATATCGAGGAAGGCTTCGTCGATGGAGATCTGTTCCACCCGCGAAGTGAGATCGTGAAGCCGTTGCATGACCTGCCTCGAGACCTCGCCATAGACGCGGTGATGCCCGGGCACGATGATCAACCCCGGGCTGAGTCTGAGCGCCTGGCTCATCGGCATGGCGCTCCGCACCCCGTCACGTCTTGCGGCATACGAGCAGGAGGCGACCACGCCGCGTTCATCCGGTCTGCCGCCGACCGCGAAGGCTTTGCCGCGCAAGGCGGGGTTGCGCGTCTCTTCAACCGCGCAATAGAAGGCATCGAGATCGATATGGAGAATCAGGCGCGCCATGCTCTCAATTATAGAGGAGAAAAGAGTCATACAAGGGATATTGAAGGATCATGCAAGAAAAGATATACTAGAGGCGTATAGTCATTAAGGAACCTTTTATACTGTTCGATGTTGGATCTACTTGAATGGAACAGAGGAGAATCTCATGATACGTTTGAAGACAGTTTCTATTTTGACGATGTTCGCGCTGGTGTTGTCGCTGTTGCCCACAGCGGCATCGGCATCGGCTGCCAATGCAGCGCAAGCGTGCACGGATAGGGCGCAGTTTATCGCTGACGTAACTGTTCCCGATGGTACTCGCTTTGATCCTGGTGCGGCATTCACAAAGGTCTGGAAATTACGGAACATCGGTACGTGTACCTGGACAACCTCTTACTCGCTGGTGTTCGATACCGGTGAGAAGATGGGTGCCACAACATCCAGCAATTTCGCAAATAACATTGCTCCCGGCCAGATTATTGACATAACGATCAATATGACCGCTCCAGGTACAGCTGGTCATTACATCGGTTATTGGAAATTCAAGAATGCATCCGGCGTATTATTTGGGATTGGTATAAATGCCAACAAACCCTGGTGGGTGGAGATTCGTGTGACTGGAACCTCCTCTACGAATGTGGCGTTTGACTTTACCGCAAAAGCCAATGAAGCCGCGTGGTCGAGCGGCGCGGGCGGTCTTACGTTCCCGGGCACCGACGGTGATGCCAAGGGATTTGCGCTGACCGGTCAAACCTGGGTCTATGAAGACAATACCACGCCTCAGTCTCCGATCTTGGTTGGTCCGCAAAACATCACGAATGGATTTGTTCAGGGAGCCTACCCTGCATTCACCGTGCAAAAAGGCGATACCTTCCAGACCTCGCTGGGGTGCGAACGCCAGGCGACAAGTTGTTATGTACAATTCAGGCTGGCATATCAGAAAGACAACGGACCCATTACGACCCTCTTCCAATTCAATGAACGATGGGAAGGTCTGACGAAACCGCCCAGTGTGAGACCGGTCAACCTTGATTTTCTCGCCGGGCAAAACGTCAAGTTCATTTTGTACATGTCTGCGTACGGCTCCCCGATTGGAGATCGCGCGATTTGGGGAAATCCGGCCATCGTGCGGCAGGGGAGCGTTCCGCCTCCAGTGACGGGAACTCCACCCACATCCACACCAACGCGGACGCCTGGTCCTGTTACGGTGACAGTTCCGCCCTCTTCGTGTGATCGAGTCCAGTTCGTTTCTGATGTCACCGTGCCCGACGGCACCACCTTTGCACCCGGCGCGACGTTTACCAAGACCTGGCGCTTGAAGAACGTCGGTACATGCCAGTGGACGACATCATATCAACTCGCATTCTTCAGCGGCGAACAGATGGGCGCTCCCGCCTCTGCCACTTTCCCGCGCAGTGTCGATGTAGGGCAGACGATTGATATTTCCGTGAACATGACGGCGCCTTCAGCGGCAGGATCATACCGCGGCTTCTGGATGTTCAAGAATGCCGGCGGTGGATTGTTTGGCATCGGCGCACAGGCGAACAAACCCTGGTGGGTGGATATCAAAGTCTCCGGTCCAACTGTCACTCCCGGCGGACCCAGCAAGACACCCACGCCTACTGCCAC